>NZ_JAKJSW010000091.1:0-17000 GCF_050337375.1 Vibrio makurazakiensis
CCATTAGACGGAATGACCAAAATAGAGGCCAAACAGTTGGGATTGAATCATCCGCAGCCATTTGAATTTGATCTTCTGTTGCATCCACAACGTCGTCTGTATAACGCTTAAGAAGTAGACCGTAACCAAGGTCACCTTTCACTTCGTCAAACGCAGCGATATTCTCTTCTGATTTTTCACCAGCACGTAGCTTTTCAAGAAGCTCGTATGCGTACATACCTGTACGGATACGATCAACGTGATCATCACGTAGGTCACGCAAGCCAGTTACTTCAGTATCGAATGAACGCGTTGCAATGATACCCATTACGTAAGGGATTTTAATTGCGTAGTCAGTGTGCATTGTTTCTTGGTTCGGAACACCGAACACAGTAAATGCAGCTGGTGCTTCTTCTGTGTGCCATTCAGCTTCAATCGCTGCAAGCTTCACTTTCTGAACTTCACCAAGCTCGTAACCAGATTCATCACCCAGTACGATTACTGATAGGATCGCCGCCATACCAAAAGATGCTGCAATCGCAAAAGAACGACGAGCAAAGGCAAGGTCACGACCTTTAAGAATGTAGTATGAACTGATACCTAGAATGAACATAGCACCAGTAGTGTAGCCAGAAGCCACCGTATGAACGAATTTAACTTGTGCAACTGGGTTTAACACCACTTCTGCAAAGCTAACCATTTCCATACGCATAGTTTCGAAGTTAAATTCTGCGCCAACTGGGTTTTGCATCCAGCCATTCGCAACAAGAATCCATAGAGCAGAGAAGTTAGAACCTAGTGCTACCAACCAAGTAACCGCTAAGTGCTGACGCTTTGACAATCTGTCCCAACCGAAGAAGAAAAGGCCAACAAAGGTAGACTCTAGGAAGAATGCAACAAGCGCTTCGATTGCTAGCGGTGCACCAAAGATGTCGCCAACATAGTGAGAATAGTAAGACCAGTTAGTACCGAACTGGAACTCCATGGTTAAGCCTGTCGCTACACCTAGAGCAAAGTTAATACCAAACAATTTACCCCAGAACTTGGTCATGTCCTTGTAAATTTGCTTGCCGGTCATTACATAAACCGACTCCATAATGGCAAGAAGAAACGCCATACCTAAAGTCAGTGGAACAAATAGGAAGTGATACATCGCTGTAAATGCAAACTGCAATCGCGACAGATCAACAACATCAATCATGGTAACTCCTTTGTGTCGGCTGAGTGACACTTGTGTGGTTATCTGCTCCAACAAAACAATGTTAAACAATAAATGCAATTGTTATTACAAGTTTAAGTTTGTAGCAAAAACGTACCGTTATAGTTAGATTATTGTTAAGCATGAGCTAATATAGCTGGCGCTAATATTACTGGTAAAACTAGTATGTTTCAAAAGGTTTATAGGAGATCCTTGCGTTGATTTGTATCAATATTATTCAAGCAAACTAGAGGTATTTTTGAGCAATTATGAGCAAAATCACAGCAAATTACCTTTTGGTAATAAGTAATAATGATGTCTTTGACATAACTAAACCAGGCTCTCAACACACTAACAACAACTAACCATAAAGTATTAACAAGAAATGTGACAAGTTATGTCATTTGACACGCACTCAACAAAAATGGGATCAATGTTTTCATTAATGAAAAGCAATCATGAACGGTAACCTCGAATAGCTCAAGGCGATATCCGTCTAAATAACAAAAAAACCCAGAGCATATGCATCTGGGTTTTAAGATTTCAGTCTTTCTACTTTGTATTACGGCTTATCAATTCCAAAGTGAAGATAAGCTCGATCTGTTGCAATTCGCCCTCTTGGCGTGCGCTGCAAGTAACCTTGCTGAATGAGATAAGGTTCAAGGACATCTTCGATAGTATCTCTCTCCTCACCTATTGCAGCAGCCATATTGTCGACACCAACAGGGCCTCCGCCAAATTTTTCCATTATGGAAAGTAACAACTTCCTATCCATATAGTCAAAACCTTTGGCATCAACATCCAGCATATTAAGCGCTTTATCCGCAACTTCGGCGGTGATATGGCCATCACCCTTAACTTCAGCATAATCACGGACACGACGTAATAAACGGTTCGCAATACGTGGAGTACCACGAGCACGCCTCGCGACTTCTAATGCTCCGTCAGCTTCCATAGGCAGATTTAAACAATCTGCACTTCGCTGAACAATGTGTTGGAGATCTTCAACTTTGTAGTATTCCAAACGTTGAGTAATACCAAATCGGTCTCTCAGCGGAGAAGTTAAAGAACCAGCACGAGTTGTCGCGCCAATTAAGGTAAATGGAGGTAGATCAATCTTAATAGAACGAGCTGCAGGCCCTTCACCAATCATAATATCAAGCTGATAATCTTCCATCGCCGGATACAGCACTTCTTCTACTACTGGGCTAAGACGGTGGATTTCGTCAATGAACAACACATCATTTTCTTCCAGGTTGGTCAGAAGTGCTGCCAGATCTCCAGCCTTTTCAAGTACAGGACCTGATGTGGTACGTATGTTAACTTCCATTTCATTGGCAACGATGTTCGCCAGCGTAGTCTTACCTAAGCCTGGAGGACCAAAAATCAATAGGTGATCAAGAGCTTCATTACGTAGCTGAGCCGCCTTAATAAAAATCTCCATCTGATCACGTACGTGATCTTGACCTCGGTAATCAGAAAGCGCTTTAGGGCGTATGGCACGATCAATAATGTCTTCATCTTTGAATACTGGGTTATCAGGTGCAATCAGGCGATCGGCTTCAATCATAAATTCTGCTATTCCTAACTTCGCTTACAGCAAAGTGAATGAGTCTGTTTTGTAAAATAGGTTTATACGGTATTAAACCATCGATTTAAGAGCTTCTCTGATAAGCTGCTCGCTTGTCATGCCTTCTTTAGCAACTTGCGAAACAACTTTTGATGCTTGAGTCGGTTTATAACCTAGCGCCAACAACGCACTTACGGCCTCTTCACCAGCATCATGCACAACCGGTGTAGAATCAATTGGTGCCGCGTCTGTAGCTGGAGTAAATAGATCACCAGCACCCCACCCTTTCAGGCGATCTTTCATTTCAACAACGAGTCGTTCAGCGGTTTTCTTACCAACACCCGGAAGCTTCACAAGAGTTGAAATATCTTCACGTTCAACACTCTGAACAAATTGACTTGCTGTCATGCCAGAAAGTATACCTAGACCAAGCTTTGGCCCGACTCCGTTAGCTTTAATCACTTCACGGAACAATGCTCGCTCTTTCACAGTGTTAAAACCATAAAGCAACTGAGCATCTTCGCGCACGACAAAGTGAGTATAGATAATCGCTTCTTCACCTACATTTGGTAATTCATAAAAACAGCTCATAGGCATTTGTACTTCATAGCCTACACCACTGACTTCAATTAATAATTCAGGGGGCTGCTTTTCAATTAATGTACCGCGAAGACGTCCGATCACAATTCACTCTCTTGGTGGAATAATATTTTGCGAACAGAATATAAAAGAACTGGATGCTTATCCAGTTCTTTATGGTTTTTGGAGGGATTAATTTAGGCGCGTTGAGCTTGAGAAACGACTGAATTCAAGCTGTCGACAAGCTGCTTAACCGATTCGACTTGCTCATTTAGATTACCGCCATAATTAGAGACTAAACCCGACACAGTTTTCGTTTCAGCGACACTTCTAGCCACTTCAGAACTCGCGATATCGAGCTCACGCAAAGAACTTGTCTGCATCGTCATTATATCGCTCAATTGGGTTACATCTGACGAAATCGTTTGAACTTCAGAGATGATACTATTCATCTCATTTGCTGTAGTTTCAATTATTGCCCTTCCGTGCTCAACTTCGGCTTTACTTCGGTCAAGCAAACTACGAATTTCGATAGCAGACTGGCTACTTTTCGCTGATAGTTCACGAACCTGCTCGGCAACTACAGCAAAACCCCGTCCTTGCTCGCCAGCTCTCGCTGCTTCTATGGCAGCATTCAAAGCCAACAAATTAGTTTGTTCAGCAACCGATGTAATCAGATCGGCTACTTGTACGATCTCTTGATTACTTTCGATAATTTGGCTTATCGCATCAGTTGATGCCACCAGTGACTCTGAGCTTATCTTAGCTTTTGTCCCTACCGCCTCGCTTCTCACTTTAAGCTCATTAAAGAAGGTGTTGGACTCTTCGATGCCTTGTGTCATTTGATGAAGTTGCTGGCTCATCTCTTCCGCCGCACTCGCCTGAGACTCACAATTCACATTTAGCGCTTCGACCTGACTATGTAAGTCATGTGATTGTTGGTCTAAATGAATAGAAACACCATGTAGGCTTTTAGAATTATCATTCGCCTGATCTAAAACCACTGTTAGCTGCGCCTCACTTTGCGTCGCTTTAGCAGCAATAGTTTGACTTGCTGCCTTAGCTTGTTCAGCGAGTTCAATTGCCACTTCTTTTTGTTTAGCCGTAAATGCCTGAGCGATACAAATAACCACCAGAGGCATTACGACCCCGGACCAGGTCTCTACGATAATGGCATTAGGGCTTAGTTCCAATGTAGGAAACGTTGCGCCGTTGAGGTGAGAATATGTCATTACGATGGACACCCCAATGACCAATACACTCCATGTTAAAGCGACAACCCGAGTACCTGATAGAAAAAAAGCAACAACCAGTAATGGAACCCAATAAGCTTGAGTCGATTCAACGACTCCACCACTTTGATAAATAATATTCAGAGCGTGAACAGCCATACCGATAAAACCAAAATTCAACGCCAGAATAGGCCTGCGGGTCACTTTAAGAACAGTGGCGGATACAAGCTCTAAAGCGATCAGAAAAATTGATGTTGTAACAAGCAATTCCTCACCGTGTTTACTCCATTTCAAAAAGCTATAAACACCTACGATAAACGCGATAAATGTGAATAGGAGTAAAACATCGGCTTGCCTCGTTTCGTCACTTCCCCATTTATGACTCTTGGGGAGGAATAACGAACGCCACCACATGATTGGGTTCATTGATAATCATCCTTAATTACTGGTTAGACCAGAAGGTATGTTATTAAATTGTTAAGGTAAACACGAACATCTTATTGTTGAACTGTCTTGAAAGTCTCATTTTCATAGGTAAATGAGAAACGGGGGAATAATATTGACTGTGCTTTTGTCTGGAGAAATATAGATTGCACTCAGCGATAACGTCCTTTTCTTGCTCCTGTCGCTTTACCAGCAAGTGCGATTAACGTTTTATTGGTATTGGCGTGACAAATAGCGACACCAAGGGCATCGGCTGCGTCAGCTTGAGGTTTAGCTGGAAGTTTGAGCATACTCATGACCATATGCTGAACTTGAGATTTATCAGCGCCACCCGAGCCAGTTACTGCTTGCTTGATTAACCTTGCAGCATACTCATGAACCGGTAGATCTGCATTCACAGCAGCTACTATTGCACTGCCACGAGCTTGACCGAGCTTTAACGCTGAGTCAGCATTTTTCGACATGAACACTTGTTCAATAGCGAAAACATCGGGCTGAAACTGAGTGATGATTTCACTAACCCCAGCATAGATCTGTTTTAACCGACCCGGAAGTTCCTTCTCTGACATTCTGATACAACCACTGCCTAGGTAGTGCAGATGGCGGCCATTTTGTCGGATAACGCCGTAACCGGTAATACGTGACCCCGGATCAATTCCTAATATAATCGACACAACTTAAACCACTGATTATTTATACATGCTTTTATTTATGAGCTTAGTATATCTGACGATAAAAAAAATGCCCGTTAAATTAACGGGCATTTCATGTTTATCTACTGCTATCTTGCATCTTATAGAAAACGAAGAACTTAAGCTTCTACTTTCTTTTCAGCCGCTTTAACAGCAATCGCCAACTCATCTAGTGAAGCTGGGTTTGCTAGGCTTGGCGCATCTGTTAATAGACATGCTGCTGCTGTCGTTTTCGGGAATGCGATAACGTCACGGATGTTCTCTGTACCACAAAGTAGCATTGCTAGACGGTCAAGACCGAATGCAAGACCAGCATGTGGTGGAGTACCGTATTGAAGAGCATCTAGTAGGAAGCCGAACTTCTCTTGTTGCTCTTGCGCTTCGATACCTAGGATACCGAATACTGCCGTTTGCATTTCAGCGTTATGGATACGTACAGAACCACCGCCAACTTCGTAGCCGTTGATTACCATGTCGTWTGCATCTGAATTAGCTGCTGCTGGGTTCGCTTTTAGCTCTTCAGCGTTCACACCAAGTGGTGATGTGAATGGGTGGTGCATAGCGTGTAGGTTACCTTCGCCATCTTCTTCAAACATTGGGAAATCAATAACCCAAAGTGGAGCCCACGCTTTCTTGTCTGTTAGCTCTAAGTCATCACCTAGCTTGATACGAAGTGCGCCCATTGCTTCAGCAACGATGTTCGCCTTATCAGCACCAAATAGGATGATATCGCCAGATTCCGCTTGAGTGCGATCTAGAATGCCGTTGATTACGTCTTCGCTTAGGAACTTAGCAACTGGAGATTGAATACCTTCCATGCCTGCTGCACGGTCGTTAACCTTCATCCAAGCTAGGCCTTTCGCGCCGTAGATGTTTACGTGCTCTGCGTAACCGTCAATTTGCTTACGGGTTAGCTTAGCGCCACCTGGAACACGGATTACTGCTACGCGACCTTTTTCGTCGTTCGCAGGGCCAGAGAATACTTTGAATTCTACATCTTTAACCAAGTCAGCAACGTCTACTAATTCTAGAGGGTTACGTAGATCTGGCTTGTCAGAACCGAAACGACGAATCGCTTCAGAGAAAGGCATTACTGGGAATTGACCAAGTTCAACGTCAAGAAGCTCTTTCCACATGTCGTGTACTAGACGCTCAGTGATATCACGTACTTCTTGAGAAGACATGAATGATGTTTCGATATCGATTTGAGTAAATTCAGGCTGACGGTCAGCACGTAAATCTTCATCACGGAAACATTTAACGATTTGGTAGTAACGGTCAAAACCAGACATCATCAGCAGTTGCTTGAACAGCTGAGGAGATTGAGGAAGTGCGTAGAAGCTACCTTTGTGAACACGGCTTGGTACTAGGTAGTCACGAGCGCCTTCTGGTGTCGCTTTAGTCAGTACTGGTGTTTCGATGTCTAGGAATAGGTTCTCATCTAGGAAACGACGAACGAAGCTAGAAGCACGTGCACGAAGTTTGATGCGATCGCTCATCTCTGGACGACGAAGATCGATGTAACGGTACTTAAGACGCTGTTCTTCAGAGTTCGTTTGGTTGAAGTCTAAAGGTAGCGCGTCAGAACGGTTAATGATTTCTAGGCCTGTAGCGTATAGCTCTACTTCACCAGTAGACATATCTTTATTTACTTGGCTATCAGGACGTACACGCACTTCACCAGTAAACTTGATACAGAATTCATTACGCAGTTGGCTAGCGACTTCAAAGATATCTTTCATATCTGGGTCGACAACTACCTGAACGATGCCTTCACGATCACGCATATCAATAAAGATAAGACCGCCTAAATCACGGCGACGGTTTACCCAGCCGCACAATTCTACAGTTTGTCCCGCCAGGGACTTGTTCAGGTTACCACAGTAATGGGTACGCATAATGAATTTCCCAATCTCTTAATTATTTACTAATTTCCAAGCTGTCAGTGGTCATTCCACACGACAGAGCAAAGGAACATTTATACGCGGAAACTCGCTTAAAATCGACCTTCCACATTCGAATTTATTGTGTTTTATCTGGCTTTGCTGCTTTTTAGCACATCAAACGCGCAAAGATTCATCAAAACCAAAAAAATTGCGCTAATTATATCTCGAAAGTACCTTAATCAGCAAAAGTCTCGTACAGTAGTTTTTGTCTACTGATTTGAAACTGCTTTGGAAGTCACATGCATCAATTACCTATTCGTCTTGGCCTAACCATGTGGTCACATTCTGAGTGGCAATCGACCTTTTATGGCAAAGGCACAAAACCGGCCGAGCGTCTTGAAAAGTACGCATCCGTTTTTCACTGCGTCGAAGGAAACACAACATTTTATGCCACCCCATCACTGACAACCGTTCATAATTGGCATAACGCTACGCACGATGATTTTCATTTCACTTTTAAACTGCCAAAATTCATTACCCACCAGCAGCAACTTAGGCACTGCCAGGGTGAGCTAAAAGAGTTTTTACAAGTGATGGCCCCGTTACACAATCGTATTGGGCAATGGACTATTCAGCTGCCACACAGCTTTGAACCAAGCATGCTCCCCGCCCTGAAAAAGTTTTGTTCATTATTTCCAAAAGAGATGCAGCTAGGTGTTGAAGTTCGCCACCTTGGTTTCTTTGACAAAGGCGACGCGGAAAAACGTTTCAATCAATGGCTCGTCGAAGAGGGCATCAATCGCATCATTATGGATAGCCGCCCTGTTTTTTCTGCGCCACCAACGACACCTGCGGTTATAGACGCCCATCAGAAAAAGCCTAAAGTTCCTGTACACGCCATTGCGACGGCAAATAACCCAATGATTCGTTTTATTGGACACCCCGATCAAACAGCAAATATCGACTTCTTTAAACCTTGGTTAAATAAGCTTCCTCAGTGGGTAGAACAAGGGAAGCAGCCCTACCTAATGATCCATACGCCAGACAATGTCGAAGCACCGGAACTGGCAGTTAAGCTTTACGCCAATTTAGCCAAAGAGCTGACCCTGCCTTCACTGGCTCAATTCCCGACCAATAAAGGCAACAACCAGATATCAATGTTCTAATTTTTTATAACCTCAGCGTATTTGACTCAAGTTAGTGCTGGCCCATTTGTTTGCTCAACATTAGGCGTTTCTATGTTTGCGTGACATAAGCACGAATATTACGTAAAATACGCCCCCTTTTATTGGGTTCAACATTTTGAGCCTAATTTGCTTACTGCCTAGAGAGAACGCTATGAGCCACAAAGACAATATCTTTTCTGCTCCTATTGATAAAATTGGTGATTTCACCTTTGACGCTAGGGTCGCAGAAGTCTTTCCGGATATGATTCAGCGTTCAGTTCCTGGCTATAGCAACATTATTTCAGCGATTGGTATGTTAGCTGAGCGCTTTGTAAAGCCGCATTCCAATGTTTACGACTTAGGTTGTTCGCTTGGTGCTGCCACTCTTTCTATGCGTCGACATATCCAACAAGAAGGCTGTACGATTTTCGCTATCGATAATTCAGAAGCTATGGTTGAGCGCTGTAAGCTGCACGTTAACGCGTACCGCAGTGACACCCCAGTAGAAGTTATTGAAGCAGATATTCGCGAAGTAGAAATTAAAGATGCTTCTGTTGTCGTACTTAACTTTACTCTTCAGTTTCTTTCACCAGAAGACCGATATGCGTTACTGGAAAAAATATACACCGGCTTACGTCCAGGTGGTATTTTGATTGTCTCTGAGAAGTATGTATTTGATGACGAGAACTCAAATGAGCTGTTAATTGACCTACACCACGACTTTAAACGTGCTAACGGCTACAGTGAGTTAGAAGTTAGCCAAAAGCGCAGTGCCATTGAAAACGTAATGCGTCCTGATTCAATTCAGACTCATAAAGAGCGATTCAACAAAATTGGATTTGCAAGTTGCGAAGTTTGGTTCCAATGTTTCAACTTCGGTTCGATGTTCGCGATCAAATAAGCTCTAAGCTCTAAGCTCTAAGCTCTAAATAATTTTCCACCAAATAGTAAGATATTCCATGTTCAATTTTGCTAACTTTTATCAGTTAATTGCCCAAGACACGCGCTTGCAGCCTTGGTTAAACATTCTTCCTCAGCAGCTTACGGATTGGCAAAATGCTGAACATGGCGACTTTGACCGTTGGTTACGAGCGCTAGCTAAAATTCAAGAAGGGAAACCAGAGTACGTTGACCTAAAAGAGTCAGTAACGCTGTCTAATTCAACGCCACTTTCTCATGGCGAAACTAAGAAATTAGAAAGCCTACTCAAGACATTCCACCCTTGGCGTAAAGGCCCTTACACCGTTCACGGTATTCATATTGATACTGAGTGGCGCAGTGATTGGAAGTGGGATCGCGTACTTCCACACATTACTCCTCTGCAAAATCGCAGTGTTCTTGATGTAGGTTGTGGTAATGGCTACCACATGTGGCGAATGCTTGGTGAAGGTGCTCGTCTATGTGTAGGTATCGACCCATCTCACCTATTTTTGGTGCAGTTCGAAGCCATTCGTAAACTGATGGGCGACGATCAACGTGCTCACCTATTACCTTTAGGCATTGAACAACTGCCTAAACTTGAAGCCTACGACACAGTATTCAGCATGGGTGTGTTATACCACCGTCGTTCTCCTTTGGACCATTTAATTCAGCTAAARGATCAGTTGGTGTCTGGCGGTGAGCTAGTACTTGAGACTCTAGTTATTGAAGGTGACGAAAATGCGGTACTTGTACCTGTTGACCGTTACGCACAAATGAGGAACGTATACTTCTTCCCTTCAGCTCGCGCTTTAAAACGTTGGTTAGAACAAGTTGGCTTTAACAATGTGAGAATTGTCGACGAAAATGTCACAACGATTGGCGAGCAACGTACAACAGAGTGGATGACACACAACTCACTACCTGATTACTTAGATCCCAATGATCCAAGTAAAACGGTTGAAGGCCATCCAGCTCCTAGACGTGCGGTATTGGTGGCAAACAAACCATAGTTGACATGAATTTTACTAACTAGTTTTAGTATGACATGACGCTTACATAAGGATGCTTCACGCATCCTTTTTTGTACGCTAAACTATTGGATAGTCAGCAGTAATTTTTTATTAAAAAGGGTTTATATGTACAAGCGTTTTGCTCCAATAGTCGCTATTGGTCTACTTTCAGGATGTACTCTCACCAACGGTGAACAATACCACCAACAAACACTTCAGGCGATCCAACAGTCTGAAAGCAATATGTCCAATCAGGTGAAAAACCTTGAACTCCAATTGAGTAATCAAAGTGATTACATCGAAAGCTTAGAAACCGAAGTGATATCCCTTGCTGAACAAATGGATGTTCATCTGAGTGAAATGGAAAAATCCCAGATAGATCAAGATGAAGGCACTGAAACTGTCGCTATAACCCCTCCACCTGTAGCCCCAGTTCAGGAACAATACACAGTTTTAGGCGCTGTCGAAAAAGTAACCATTGACTCTATCGGACAGAACTTCGATGCTCGTGTCGATACAGGAGCTACCACTTCCTCTTTGAATGCCGTTGATATTGAAGAATTCGAGCGTAATGGGAACAACTGGGTGAAGTTTCATCTTGCTGATTCAAAACAAGATGTTTCTGAACAAAAGTGGATTCAAGCCCCTGTCGTTCGCTACGTAAAGATACGCCAATCCACAAATGACGAGACAGAAAGACGAGCTGTGATCGAATTATGGGTAAAAGTCGGAAAAATCCATGAAAAAGCGCAATTTACGTTGGCAGATCGTTCTCAAATGAGCCACCCTGTACTTCTAGGGCGAGAATTCATCAAGGACATTGCTCTAGTGGACGTAAGCAAGAAATACGTTCAAACGGAAGACAAATAAAAATTAGGGTAAGCTATGACGTCAAAAATTCCTTTTTATATATCTATTGCGCTACTTTTGGTAGCGGGTATTGCTCTCAGTATATTTCGACACACAACTTACGGTGTACCATGGACTCCAGGTGAAACCCGTCAAGTTTGGGATGTCGAAGCAAGGGTTGAATTTAATGCGACAGGTAAAGAAGCAAAAGTCTCACTTGCAGCACCGCACACTCAATCTAACTACACTTTAATCGGTGAGTCTGCTTCATCTCCTGGTTACGGTATCTCTTATGTGAATACCGAGTCTGGTCGACGTGCCGAATGGTCTATTCGTCATGCTGACGGGCCACAAACCATTTATTACAAAACTCAATTCTTAGTTGATGAACAAGCTAAAATTGAAGCAACACCTCCTGTTGGTGAGGTTGAAAAGCCTACATTCAACGGCCCAGAAGAGGCAGCGGCGTTAGCACTTATTGATCGTGCGACCAAGCGCTCTGCTGACAATCTAACATTCACTCGTGAACTAATTAAAACACTCAACGATCCTGACAGCCAAAACTCAGCTTTACTACTTAACAATATGAGTAAAGTAACTGCTGCGCATAAGCTGCTGTCTTACGCTGAAATTCAAAACAAGCTAGTGGGTGTTATTGAGCTTGAAGATGGTCGCCGCCGTCAAAGCATTCAAAACATGATTCAAGTTTGGGATAAAGACCAGTGGGTGTTGTTCTCACCAAAGTCGAGCCAACAACAAACTCAAGCTAATCTGTTAATTTGGGATGAATCTAACGTTTCATTGCTCGATGTCGTTGGTGGTCAAAACAGTAAAGTTCACTTCTCAATGATTGCTCAAGAAGTTAGCCCAACTGAAGCAACCAATAGCAAAGTATCTGCAGATCAGCTACTCAACCTTTCGATTCATAGTTTGCCACTTGAAGAGCAAGCGATGTTCAAAACAATTATGCTGATCCCAATTGGTGCTTTAATTGTTGTGTTCCTACGCGTGCTGATTGGTCTGAAAACATCTGGTACTTTTATGCCAGTTCTAATCGCTGTTGCCTTTGTTCAAACTCAGCTAGTAACTGGTATTGTTGGTTTCCTATTAATTGTTGGTACGGGCTTAATCATCCGTAGCTACTTATCTAGGCTCAACCTACTACTCGTAGCCCGAATATCAGCCGTAATCATTACCGTAATTATGATTATTTCTGTATTTACCGTTGTTGCATTCAAGATTGGTTTAACCGAAGGTCTTTCTATTACGTTCTTCCCTATGATCATCCTATCTTGGACTATCGAACGTATGTCTATCCTTTGGGAAGAAGAAGGTGCGAAAGAAGTTATGCTGCAAGGTGGTGGCTCTCTATTTACCGCTATTCTTGTTTACTTAGGTATGACTAACCCATTCATTCAGCACTTAACGTTTAACTTTATTGGTTTACAGCTTGTTATTCTAGCGACCATATTGCTACTAGGTAACTACACAGGCTACCGTCTAACCGAGCTTCGCCGCTTTAAACCGCTAGCGGAGGACTAAGTTATGTTTGATAAACTGACATCTCCGTTCAAACTCCGTGATAAAGGCATCATGGGGATGAATAAGCGAAACAGCGCCTATATTGGACGCTACAATGACCGCTCAAAATACCCATTAGTGGATGACAAGTTAAAGACTAAGATCATCGCTGAACAAGCTGGTGCAACAGTGCCAAAATTGATCGGTGTTATTGGTCATCAAGCTGAAGTGAAAACCATTCACAAAATGGTTAAAGAGTGGCAAGGCTTCGTTATCAAACCAGCTCAAGGCAGCGGTGGTAAAGGTATTCTGGTTATCGTTTCCCATAAAGATGGTGTGTATACGAAACCTTCAGGCTCAACTATTAATGAAGAGGATGTTGAAAGACACATCAGTAACGCACTTGCTGGGTTATTTTCATTAGGTGGTAAAAATGACGTTGCTGTARTGGAAAACCTCATCAAATTTGATGAGTGTTTTGAAGGCTTCAGTTTCGAAGGTGTTCCAGATGTTCGTATTATTGTATTCAAGGGCTACCCTGTAATGGCAATGATGCGATTATCAACATCGGCATCGGATGGTAAAGCCAATTTGCACCAAGGTGCAGTTGGAGTCGGTATTGATATCGCCACAGGTAAAGCTGTACGGGCAGTTCAATTTGACCAACCGATCACACACCACCCAGATACAGGGAAAGAACTCGCATTACTGCAAGTCCCACACTGGGAAAAGCTACTCACTCTTGCTTCAAGCGCTTGGGAAATGACAGGGCTTGGTTACATGGGTACCGACATGGTTCTCGACCAGGAAGAAGGCCCTATGGTACTTGAATTAAATGCTCGCCCTGGCTTAGCTATTCAGATTGCCAATGGCTGTGGGCTGCTTCCAAGGCTTCACCACATCGAAAACCTTGGTATGCCTGCAGACTACCCAAAACCTGCAGAGCGTGTTGCTTACGCCGCTAAGCAGTTTGGCGTAGGTACATAGTTAGCCTAGCCTGATACAAAATATAACATTGAGTTCAAAGTTCAATGCATAGCAAAAAGCCCTGAATATTCAGGGCTTTTTCTTTGGTTTCGAACAAGTGTTACGTCAGTAAAAATCTATAGTTTCAATAATACTTTTACGCTGCCATCAACCAGACTCTCGTCAACATATCCAATCAGTTGTGATCCTGAAGCAACCTGCTCAATCACCTCTTTTTGGCTAGCTTCTGGTGGTGGCGTCCCTTTACCAGTAAAGAGCTTCTTAGACCAATAAGCCTCAAGCTGAGACAGCGATTTATTGGTAGCAGCGCTATGGAAGTCAGCTTTAATTGGGTCTGATGTAGGCAGCTCTAGTACGGAAAAATCGCCACCGTTATATTTACTTTTTTTACCTAAATAGACTTTCTTCACATCAGAGGCAGATAAGCCATCCGGTAGATCTGGTGAGCCTATAACAACCGGAGCTGCGATAACGTTTAGCGAGAATAATATTCCTAGTGCAGCAGTCATGATTCCTTTCATAATTTTCTCCTAAAACGTAGCGTCTACTTTAATGGTGTAAATGTAAGTATCTTCTTCACCATTCAGCTCAAATGAGTTTGCTGCACGATCAGCATCTGACAAATTGTTTTCAGCATAAGTCACATCACCTTTAAGGGCTAAACCAGGCTGTATGTCCCAACGTAAACCAACACTGTAAGCATCACGATCGATCGGTGCTGTCGCTTGGGTTACTGTGGCGTGCTCGTCATCATCCGTTGTTTCTACATGCGCAAACATCACATAAGGTGTAATTGAGTCAATCGAGTAACCTAGGCTCACATAACCGCTGATGTTATCTGAGAAACCACCTTCAATTTCTGTCTGAGTGACTTCACTCAACACTTGGTAGCCATGATCTTCGTATCTAAATCCTAGACTCGCAAAATTAGCTTTATCACTTGATGCAGAAACAGCTACTGGCCCAAATGTTGGGTGCTCAAATGTATATGCTGGCGTCTCGATTGAACCTTGTGTATATCCCGCACGTAAAGTCAGGATATCGTCGCTCCACGTTGCTGAAGCACCAAGTAGCTTGTCGACATCTGTTCCGTTAACAACAATATCTTTCTTATTCCCATAGAAGCCTTGAAACGTGATGCTAGAGTCATCAAGTTCAAGGTCGTAACTCACATCAGCACCGGTGAAAGAGTTGATAATCACCTTTCCGTAGACTTCTTCAGGTCCACGAACCCATGGCATTGCGTAGGTCACATCTAAGTAGTCGGATAGCATGAATAATGGTAAACGAAGCTTGCCCCCGCGCACTTTCGTACCATTTTCAAACTCATAACCTAAATATGCCCAGGTGATCTCTGGCTCCCAGTCATCACGGTTCATGTCACCGTCTGTATCTTGAGCGCTAGCGACAAGTTGAACCATTGCCTCTACATTATCATTAGGTCGGAACGTACCTTGTACTCCCAACTTACTCTCAGACTCAAATTCTGGAGTGTCTGTAGCACCTGCGTAACCAGACTTATTATCTGTTTTACTCACCCCTACGCTTGCAAAACCGTTTACAGTTACATCACTGGCAACGGCTATACCAGCACTTAAGGTCGCAGCAATCGCGAAAGCAATACTTGAATATTTCATATCAAATCCATTTTAGTTTTATTATTAGTCCACATTAAACTGGCGAGTTAGACCGTGTAGCTCATTGGTCACTCGCTCTATTTCTTCAGAAAGAGCTGAAAGGTTCCCTACACTTTCTTTTGCTTGCTCTGCTGTTTGCTCGATAAGCGTCAGGTTTCCACCAATACTTTCCGAACTAATATGTTGCTGTTCTGCCGCCGCGGCTATTTCACTATTTAAATCAGTCATTACCTCAACTTTAGAGGTGATTAATTCAAGTACGTGAACAACCTGCATTGACTCTTTCACTCCCAAATTCGCTTTCTCAACGCCATTATTCATGGCGATTGAAGCGCTTTCGGATATCTTATTGAGTTCCCCTAACATGCTACGAATATCAGAGGTTGAATCTTGGGTGCGAGAAGCCAGTTGGCGCACTTCATCTGCAACAACCGCAAAGCCACGACCTTGGTCTCCTGCTCGTGCCGCTTCAATCGCCGCATTTAATGCCAGCAAGTTCGTTTGCTCAGCAATTTCCCCAATCGTATTTACGGCACCGCCGACTTTGTTCGAAAAGCTTACGAGCTCTTCAACAACCTTTGCTGAATGTTCTACTTCACTAGCTAGAGCCGTAATCGAGGCTATCGTATTTTCAATATTCTCTTGACTAGACAAGGCACTTTCATTTGCAGAGGTTGCTTCTTTTGATGCTTCAATTGCACTGGACGAAACTGTGTTTACGCCTTGAATCAACTCTGAAATATCTGAAGTGGTATTGGATAATATTTGTTGTTGGTTAAACGTAACTTGTTTGTTTTCGTCACTAAACGAGGTTAGTTTCTCAGTAATGCTCATTAAATTCGAAACACTCTTAGATGTTGAAACCATCGTGCTTTCTAATCTAATGACAAAGAGATTGAACTGTTCAACCAACGCAGCCAAGTCACCTTTACCGTCAAACTCTATACGTTTCGATAAATCCCCTTCACCAGATGCGAACCTGCGAAGAGACTCAGTTACCGCTACAATATTTTTCGTCATACGTGACGCATTAAACCAAGCATAAAGTGCACAAAACATCATTGCCGACAGCGCTAAGATGTTGAACCAAATAAAACGAAATGATTGGGTATCTGCAAACTCTTCTGAATCTGCGATCAACTTGCGTAAATGCTCAGCCTGAGTAGTTTTTAATTGCGTTAGCTGCTGTTTCAAAATTTCAAATGTACGAGCATTGTTTGCTGCACGAGCACCAAGTTGTTGCATGTCGGCATCGCCTTCTATGAAGTCATTTACAACAGCCGTTGTTACTCGATGGTATTGTTCTAGTGCTGAAGCAAGATCAGAGAC
>NZ_JAKJSW010000092.1:0-16653 GCF_050337375.1 Vibrio makurazakiensis
CCCTTAATACGTATAGGAAGTATCAATGAATACTTTCTAAATTACAAAGGGATAGTATAAATTACTGCGTATTATAGTGTTGCGCAGTTTTCTGAGTGAGTGCGACGATAACTTTCACTGCTTGTTCCATTCCTTGCACCGTAATAAATTCATGAATACCGTGGAAGTTATAACCGCCAGTAAAGATGTTCGGACATGGTAACCCCATAAACGACAAACGAGCACCATCGGTTCCGCCACGAATAGGCTTTATCATAGGTTCTACGTCGCATTCGATCATTGCTTGCTTGGCTAACTCTATAATGTGCTGGTGCGGCTCAACCATCTCTCTCATATTGAAATAGCTGTCTGAAAGCTTGAGCTCTACTCGGCCTTTTTCGAGTTGCCCATTCAATTCATCCACTTTGCATTGCATGAATGTTTTACGCTCCGCTACGCCCTCTCGGTCAAAATCTCGGATGATATAGCCGAGCTCCGTTCGTGCAACACCCATTTCTGCTGACTTCAAATGATAGAAGCCTTCATAACCTTCAGTGCACTCTGGCGTTTCTTGCGCCGGCATCATCAGTTGAAAACGCGCGGCAATATTCATGGCATTCACCATTTTACCTTTAGCCGTACCAGGGTGAACATTCACGCCATGACAAATAACATCAGCGCTCGTCGCATTGAAGTTTTCAAACTCCAATTCACCGATAGGCCCACCATCAATGGTGTACGCCCACTTAGCGCCAAACTTTTCTACATCAAACAAGTTAGCCCCGCGGCCAATTTCTTCATCCGGTGTAAAGCCGATACAAATATCGCCGTGTTTTAATTGAGGGTTTTCACAAAGAAAGGAAATAGCCGAAATAATTTCTGCGATACCTGCTTTGTTGTCAGCACCAAGCAGCGTTGTTCCATCAGTAGTAATGATGTCATGACCATGTAATTGATTTAAGTCTGGATACTGCTGCGGCGTTAAGCTTTCACCACTCTCTCCAAGTACGATATCACCGCCTTGGTAATTCTTGATAATTTGTGGTTTTACATTCTTACCCGATGCATCAGGTGCGGTGTCCATATGCGCAATAAAGCCAATTGCTGGAACTTCATGATCAACATTTGAAGGAAGTGTTGCCATTAGATAACCATGTTCATCGAGTGAAACATTAGCCAAGCCCATCGCTTCTAATTCTGCTTTTAAAGCTTCAGCGAATACATACTGCCCTGAAGAACTCGGACAATGAGAATTGGAAGGCACAGACTGAGTATCAAAAGAAACATAACGCAAAAATCGTTCAACAAGTATTTCCATAATTTATCTCGCTATATACAGAGGCAATCACCATTTCTACTTCTATTCATATGTACTTTATTTAAAACAGCACATTACAACTTGGTGAGTAGTTTGGCTTAGAGAAAAATCATCTTACGCCCCTGTCTAGGCAATGATTTGCTCTACATCAGTTTTAGGTACATTGATAACAATATCGATATACTCAGTTAAATCGATTTCAGTACCTTTACCAATCCCCGTACCTTTTCCTACACTCTTATTTAGAGGGTTTACGTCAGTATAGTTAACACCGTACGGATGACTGCTCATAACTTTGTCCTATATCTACGCCCTCAATTCTCCCCCTAATAAAGAGACAAAGTGGATGATGATGCGATTGGCATGATCGAGCATGATGCATCCAAATTTATGTAAGGGTTCGTTATGACGATTAATAAATACTATGTTCTGGTGCCTAAAGCTTGTGACAAGCAGGAGCAATCAAACCATCAAACATTATCCGAGAAAGAGACTCACCGCCAACAAACACTGAAACAAGCTCAAGTAGAGGGAGGGCTAGCTAGTTAGCTTATTGAGCAGCCATCGGTAAAACCGAATTAGTTTATGAATTTATGTTGCAGCTTTTATAAACCTATGTAGACGTCTTTGAGTCGAAGTATGATATCTAACGACGTTGCATGGGTTTACTCATTGTTTATATGGTGACTTTGCACAATTTAAAAYCATGTCATTTCCCGCCCCCATCATTTTGTGTTAATACTTTGTGTTCCAAAAAATTCTACCACTCACTCCAATTTTTATTATCAAGCTCAGTAAAGGCTATTGATCATTGTGTCGTGACAGAATTAATTACTTCAAAGGGATCTCACACATGGAATACTCTCTCTTAGGAAGCAGCAAAGTTTCCGTTTCTCGCATTTGTCTTGGCAGTATGACTTGGGGAGTTCAGAACACTCAGGAGCAAGCGGAAGAGCAAATTGAATACGCTCTGAGTCAGGGCATTAACTTTATTGATACCGCTGAAATGTACGCAGTGCCTCCCTCTCCTGACACTTACGGAAAAACAGAGACAATAATTGGTAACTGGTTAGCAAAGAACCCTAACCGCCGTAAAGATGTCGTTATTGCCACCAAAATTGCTGGTCCGGGCTTACCTTGGGTTCGCAGCGGAGGGCTTATTACCGGAGAGGCCATAATAGAAGCTGTCGACGCTTCGTTAAAGCGCTTACAAACTGATTATATCGATTTGTACCAATTGCATTGGCCAAACCGAACATCCCCACACTTTGGTAAACACTTCCCAAACCACTTCAAATTCAGCGACATTGACCGCCACCAGCATGAAGCGCAAATGTTAGAGATACTGCAAGCTCTGGCTGTATGCATTAAAGCCGGGAAGATCCGTCATTGTGGGCTATCGGACGACACGCCATGGGGAATTAACACCTATTTGAAACTCAGCGATAAGCATGACTTACCGCGAATGGTTTCTATACAGAACGAATTCAGTTTATTGCACGCAAAAGATTGGCCGTATTTAATAGAGAACTGCTTACACGAAGATGTAGCCTATTTACCGTGGTCTCCGCTCGCGGCTGGTAGCCTGAGTGGTAAATATTTGAATGGTGCAAGGCCTGAAGGTTCTCGCTGGACTTATATGCAAAGGCAGGGAATATTCCGTGACACCCCTCAAGCCAACTCTGCAATTAAAGCTTATGTAGATGTTGCACACGCTCATGGTTATACGCCAAGCCAACTAGCGCTAGCCTGGTGTGACCAAGTTGACGGTGTGACCTCAACAATTATCGGTGCGACAACAATGGATCAATTAAAAGAAAACATTGCGGCTTTCTCTAAACCGTTAAGTACTGAAGTAATCACGGACATCAACACGGTATTCAAACAGTACCCAATGCCATACTAATCTCATATTGCTTTCCGACAGTCTCACTTTGAGACTGTCGAGCATTACTTAACCTACTGCTAACTGTTCTACGGCTGCTGCTTAGCTARTCAGTCGTTACTTATCCAAATAATCATTATTTAGCCAAACCATTCGCTCATCCCTTTTGGTCTTATACGCTTTACTCTATAATGCCCACGCTTTTATTCGAGCTAAATTTTTATCACTTTGGACACATTCATGATTTCAAAAAACCAACTAAAACTACTTCGAGCTTTAGGCCAGAAGAAACAGCGTAAAGCACACGGCTTATTTTTAGTCCAAGGTGAGAAAAACGTGCTTGAGTTGGTGAATAGTGACTTAACCGTAAAACACGTATTTGCAACTCGTGAGTTCTTAGAAGAAAACCAGCAAGCGTTGTTCTCATTTGACTGCATTGAAGCATCACTTGATGAACTAACCAAGGCGAGTACATTAGTTAGCAACAACTCGGCGATTGCTGTTGTAGAGATACCTCAAATTGAGGTTCCTCAGGCTAAAGGTTTGATGATTGCCCTAGATGGCGTATCAGATCCGGGTAACCTTGGAACCATCATCCGWGTGGCAGATTGGTACGGTATCAAACACATCGTAGCAAGTACTGACTGCGCTGATCCGTACAATCCGAAAACGATCAGTGCAACCATGGGCAGCTTCGGCCGTGTGCATGTTAGCCAACTCGACTTACCGAGCTACCTAGACCAAGCAAACCTTCCAGTTTATGGTGCATTCCTTGAAGGGGAAAGCGTGCACAAAACTGACTTTGCTGCTGAAGGTATTCTTCTTATGGGAAGTGAGTCTCATGGTATTCGTGACGAAGCCGCGAAACGCGTAACAGACAAGATCACTATCCCTGCTTTTGGTGGCGCGGAGTCTCTAAACGTTGCCATGGCTACCGGTATTATTCTCGATAACTTACGTCGTCAGCATAGCTAAATAGCACGAATGCAAAAAAAAAAAAGCGTAACCACTTTAAGTGATTACGCTTTTTTTAATTCCGTTGTTCTATTTTTCAAGCATTTCCAATTTATCCGCAACACCATTCCACTTTGCCGCGTCATCCATAGGAGGCTTCACTTCCGTCTGCACAGGCCAAACTTCTGCAAGCTCAGCATTGAGCTCAATGTATATTTGCTGATCTTCTGGTAACTCATCTTCTTGGAAAATTGCCTGAGCATCGCATTCAGGTACGCATAACCCACAATCAATACACTCAATCGGATTAATTACCATGAAGTTTGGCCCTTCATGGAACGCATCCGCAGGGCACACAGCCACACAGTCTGTGTATTTACATTGTATACAGTTATCACCTACGACAAATGCCATGATGCAGTTACTCTTACGTTAGTCAAAATTGAAGAATGGGGATAATACTCATCCCAAAGTAAAATTCAACATCATGCACTATGAATATTTCTTCAAATGGGCTGATATTGCCAATTTAGTATGACAGAGAATTCAAATTCTCGTAAAATGCGCGCCATTGTGAGCTTAACTCTCGACTAAGTTGAAGAGTTTGGCTAAGACACCAACTAAGTGAGACACCTGCATGATTCGTTTAACTGAAATCAAGCTTCCTCTAGATCATGAAGAAGAAGCTCTTTCCGCGGCTATTATTAAGAAGCTTGGCTTATCGCCTGAGCAACTGCTTTCATTCAACGTATTCAAACGCGGTTACGATGCGCGTAAGAAATCAAAAATCCTTCTCATTTATACATTAGATGTAGTCGTAGAAGATGAAGCAGCGCTGCTTGAAGCTTTCGTAAGCGACCCTCATGTAAAAGAAACACCAGACATGGAATACAAGTTTGTTGCACAGGCAGCAGCAAACCAAACCGAGCGCCCTGTAGTCATTGGTTTCGGCCCATGTGGTCTATTCGCTGGTCTAGTACTTGCTCAAATGGGCTTTAACCCGATCATCGTTGAGCGTGGTAAAGAAGTTCGTGAACGTACTAAAGATACTTTCGGTTTCTGGCGTAAACGTACACTCAATACTGAATCAAACGTTCAGTTTGGTGAAGGTGGTGCAGGTACATTCTCAGACGGAAAACTCTACAGCCAAGTCAAAGATCCAAAACACTACGGCCGTAAAGTTATCGAAGAATTCGTAGCAGCAGGTGCTCCAGAAGAGATCCTATACGTAAGTAAGCCGCACATCGGTACGTTCAAACTTGTTACTATGATCGAAAAGATGCGTGCCACTATTATCGAGCTTGGCGGCGAAATCCGTTTCAGCACTCGTGTTGATGATCTTCATATGGAAGATGGTCAAATCACTGGTCTAACGCTTTCTAACGGCGAAGAAATCAAAACTCGTCACGTAGTACTTGCGGTTGGTCACAGTGCTCGTGACACGTTTGAAATGTTGCATGAGCGTGGTGTTTACATGGAAGCGAAGCCATTCTCTGTTGGCTTCCGTATTGAACACAAACAGTCGATGATTGATGAAGCGCGATTCGGTAAAAACGCTGGTAACCCTATTCTTGGCGCAGCCGATTACAAATTAGTGCACCACTGTAAGAACGGGCGCACAGTATACAGCTTCTGTATGTGTCCTGGTGGTACTGTTGTTGCTGCAACTTCGGAAGAAGGACGTGTAGTAACAAACGGCATGAGCCAATACTCCCGAGCAGAACGTAACGCGAACAGCGCTATTGTTGTAGGTATTGACCCAGATCGTGATTACCCAGGTGACCCACTTGCAGGTATTCGTTTACAGCGTGAACTAGAGTCTGGTGCTTTTGTTCTTGGCGGCGAAAACTACGATGCTCCGGCTCAAAAAATCGGTGACTTCTTAAAAGGGGCAACCCCAAGTGAAGTGGGTGAAGTGAAGCCATCGTTCACTCCGGGTATCCACCTAACGGATATTTCAAAAGCACTACCTGATTTTGCCATTGAAGCTATTCGCGAAGCTATTCCTGCATTTGAGAAGAAGATTAAAGGCTTCTCAACACCAGATGGCCTATTGACTGGTGTAGAGACTCGTACTTCGTCTCCTGTTTGTATCAAACGCGGTAAAGACTTCCAAAGCATCAACCTAAAAGGCTTCTTCCCAGCAGGCGAAGGCGCGGGTTATGCAGGTGGTATTTTATCTGCGGGTATCGACGGAATTAAAGCTGCAGAAGCGCTTGCTTTATCTATGGTTGAGCAAGCTAACAAGGCTTAACTTTCTGTTGCTACATTGTTGGAAATACAAAAAGGGCTCATAAGAGCCCTTTTTTAATATCTGCGTACTGACAGCTGGTGAGAACCCTATTTTTTAAGGTTAATCTCGGCTTCTACAGAGCCTGTTTCTATCTCAGGGTGATTTGCCAGTTTGTCTGCCGCCCATTGATTTATGTGTTTCAAAATAGCCGACACAGCGTGCTTCTCAGACGCAGGTTGATCTTTTTCAACCTCGATCTTTTGTTTTGGGTGGGAGCCCGTAGCGTCTTCGGCAATGTGTAGCCAATCAGGGTGCCAGTAATATGGCTGACCACTCGGTGTTGTCCAACTATGAACACCGTTAGACTCTCCATGATAATCTAACTGATCTGCTTGTACTTTTTTCATCGTTATCTCGCACTGTTAAATGAGGTCAAGTTTCGAATGTGAAAGCGACTATTGAGAATACAAATAGAGACTTCCATCTATCCTTGACTACAACTTAGCAAAGCTTGCAAACATATCCGTGAACCAAACCACAAAATTATCGAAATTTGACCAAACTATATAAAACAAATCACATTCACGTTATGTATAAATACTCGGCTTCATGATCGGACGCTGAACAATTTCTGACAACTGCGAATGAAAGTGAATCATTTGTTGCTCTGTGCATTTATCCCACTCTAAAGCTACGCCTTGTACCCCATGATGTTGAAATGCATTCAGGCGAATGTTTACTTTTTCTGGAAGGCGCTTTAGAAACTGACCTACTTGCTCTATTTCAGTATCTAAATCACTACGTTCTGGTATATGAAGCAGACGAACCTCGTACAATTTACCGTGCTCTGCCAACTGGTTTATAGATTTAAAAACACGATGATTATCCCGCCCGACTAGCCACTGATGTGTCTCCGACTGCCAGGATTTTAGGTCAATCATCGCTCCATTTAGATAAGGCATAACCTTTTCCCAACCGGACTCTGGAAGTGAACCGTTGCTATCAATAAAACACGTTAGATGTGACAGTTCACTGTCTTGCTTAATGGATTTGAATAACTCAATGATAAACGGAAGCTGCATAGTCGCTTCCCCACCAGAAACCGTGATGCCACTTAAGAAAAAGTGATTAGAGCGTACCAGTGCAATAACCTCAGTAACTGTCATCGTCGTAATTTTTGGGCTCGATTTGTGGCTGCATACCTCAATACATTTATCACAATTCGTACAGAGCTCGGCATTCCAGATAACCTTTCCACTTTCAGAAAAAGCGAGCGCACCAGCAGGGCATGGCTCAACACAGTCTCCACAATGGTTGCAATGGTTAATCGTGTGAGGGTTGTGACAAGTGATACAGTCGAAATTGCACCCTTGTAAAAAGAGAACCAATCGATTTCCCGGTCCATCAACACAAGAAAAGGTCAGCACACGGCTGACCTTCGCTTGTTTTTCTGTCTTATTATTTATAGTAACCCTAGCCATGAGTTGTTAGATCAGAAATTCGTTATTCATAAACCGGAGACATCTCTRAACTGGCGACTCTCGGTTTACGTTCAAGTATACCTGTGTTCTTCGCAGCCTCTGCTCCGAGGAATGTTGTGTTAGTTCTAGAGCCTTCAGCGCCATATTTCGCTATTTCTGACAGCTTAATCATATAGCCCGTAACACGAACTAAATCATTAGAAGCAACGTTAGCCGTAAATTCACGATAGCCCGCCTGAATAGCGCCTTTACACAAGTTAAACATCGCTTCAGGGTTCGACTTAACGGTTTCGTCAATCGTTAGTATGTCGCTGATGCCAGAGGTATAAAATTTGTGATGACCAGCCGTTGCAAGTACATATGACACAGGGTCAGGTTCAGTACCATAAGGGATTCGAACCCCAGGCGTCACATCTTTGTCTAAACTGATTCCGCCCTGAGCATGAAGCAATGCCTTACCTTCAAGCCCATATTTGACTGTTGATAACTCAACAATCTCAGCAAGTTTCTCTGAGATATCAAAACCAAGCTGGTTTGCTTGCTCACTATGCCCGTATCGACCTGCATGTCCTGCTTTTTCCATTAAAATATTTACAGCTTCAGCCATACCATAAATACCAAACATTGGCGCAAAACGAGACTCTTCGATTAAGCCTTCTTTAACTAAAAAACCGTCAAAAAAGTTCGATTTCTCATGCAAAAAGCTACTTCTCGCGTCCATGACTTCAACCATAATACGACTGTAAGATGGTAATACCTGATCTAGGAAATCGACACTATCATGAGATCGTAAAGCGACCTCTTTAAGGTTCATTCGTACTAATGTGTTTGAACCACCAGCTAAAGGTAGTGAGTTATAACAACTTACAATACCAAACCTCTTATCACCGTACGCACTAGCATGAGCGGGATAATTTGCAATGTGAGGTTTGCTGCATTCACAGATATTAGATGCCGCATGACGCAGAAGATCGTCTGGCGTTACCTCAGGGTCGTACATAAAAGTAAGGTTGGGAGCGATCTGTTTAAGCTCTGCGTCTACACGTAAAATAGTACGGCAAATGATGTTGTCGCTTGGGCCAATATTCACATGCATAAATGCGTCAGGTAACGTGCGATCAAGCATTATCCAGAACAGCTTTATCTTTTGATAAATTTGCTCTTCAGTTAAGTCACCGACGAATGGCATCAATACATCATCAAGCTGGCCTAAATAAACAGGGATAGAAGTAACAGAAGGAACATGATGATAAATGATGGTCAACATGTTCAATGCTTCATCAAGATTGGTTGCCGCGTTAAGCTCTAAATACTCTGAGCCTTGAAATAAGTATTTAGAATAATCAGGAAGTACATAACGCGGCTTAAATGGAGCGTGGCCTTCGAACATATCGCACAACACACCATCCTCTAGTGCGATTGCAGCTTCACTACTCACTTCCATGTAAGGAAGGCTAGCTTCTGCTTCTAGCGCGAGGTAACTCGATTTTTGCTTAGGTGACAGGTTGACGTCGGAAATAATGTCATAGAAACGTTGTTGCAACTGCGTTTGGCTCATAATTAAACCCTATTTATTATATGGGTCTAGGTTAACGCGAGTCATGAGTTTCCTCTATTGAAAGATATCCAACCCACTCTTTCCAAAATGGAAATAGAACAAGATTAATACAGATACACCGGAAATTTATTAAATACGTATAAGTAAAGTTGTTCTTAATAAAGGGGGAAGTTTACGATCAATTATCGATTTCTGTGCGGGATACTTTATACAGGAAAGTGTTATGCAGTCGGTCCGTGTGGAGAGAATTCAAGGGTATTAAAATGCTAAAAGCCCCGGCTAGCGGGGCTTCAATCGTAATATTTAATCGAACTGAATTGTACTGCCAACAGAGGACTTATAGCCCACACCCATCAGCACTTTCTTTAAGCCGTCTTTTGTTTCAATAGAAAACGGTGTTGATACTTCGACTCTAGAAAAACCTGCGGCGATGAGAATACTTTCTGCTTTTTCACAAGTTAAGCCGAATCCCTGATTATCGTCTTCTACACACCAATCCCAGTGAACGAACAAACCATCTTCTTCGAGCAAGGTATATATGAGACTGACGGTGTCTTGCAGGTTAGGAATAAAACCACATACTGAAGAAGCGACCACAGCATCAAATTGATGACGAAATGCAGGATGCTGGGCAGCAATGCCTCGCGTTAAGAAGTCGACAACAGGTTCTACATTAGGCAGCTCTTTTTTATCTAACTCTTCAATCATGGCTTCAGAGCCATCAAGCGCAATAATTTCTTTGACTAATGGCGAGATTTTTTGGCTCAGTAAACCAGTACCACAACCAAAATCTAGAATCCGAGTTCCATCCAATTCAATAAGCTTTTGTAGCTCTTCAAATACTGATTGTGCGAATACGCTGGTTGCTTGGTCTTGTTCCCAACCCAGTGCGTATTCGTCCCATTCATTTGCCATCATGGCCTCCATCATTACTTCTTGTACATTAGGAACACGTTCAGATTAAACCAAATTACCCTTTTCGTCATAGAGTTATCACTCAATGATGGATAATTTCTAAGATAACTAGCACAATATTTAATTATTATTCGATCAAGTCACTTGTTTACATGGAAAACCAATGAACCTTTCTCAAATCCAAGCTTTCTGTTCAGTTGCCGACTTAGGGTCTGTTTCTGAAGCTGCTCGTCAACTGGAATGCAATAGAACGAAGCTAAGTATGGCGATCAAAGCATTTGAAAAAGAGTTGGATGTCGAGCTTTTCGTGAGATCGGGTAACCACCTATCTTTGTCTGAGGCAGGAAAGGCAGTCTATAAAGATTGTGAGAGTATGCTAGTAACAGCAGCAAGGATCAAACAAACCTGTGCTCAAGTTTCTGGCGAGTTCAACGCCGAAATTTGGATTGCTCGTGACGACTCATTACCAGACAACATGTGGCAAGACCTTTCACACAGATTGAATAACCGCTACCCATCCACCTCGTTTAATATTGTTTTAGCCTCAAGTGGCGACTTAGCCAACTTAGTCGAAACCCAACAAGTCGATTTCGCTTTTGGTGTCGATTATGAACGCGTTGATGACCCAAGGATCACATACAACCCATTAGGCAAAATCCGTTTAATGTCGGTTTGCAAAAAAGGCCACCCTCTCAGTGCCATGCGTCGTGTCTCCGATGAAGAACTTAGAAACGCAATGCAGGCCACCATGGTTTATCTCAACGAGAAAGACAACCCAGAGTTAGAACCTTTCTCTCGTCGTTATATTGGCTTCTCTAGCTTTGACTATATGTTGGATACGATTTTAAAAGAAGAAGCGTGGGGAGTACTTCCTGAGCCTCTTATTCGCCACCTTTTGCGCCAACAAGAGATTGCTGTCATTAAACATACCTATGGTTTAACTCAAGAAGACTACTGCATGTTTACCGCAGCAGGGATGCAAGAGCACCCTGGTATGAACTGGCTCGCAGATAAGCTCAGTGACTACTTATTTGATTTCTAAAGAAAATAAATAAAATTGAATACAAATCAGTCAGCGCCAATAATAATGACACCATACATTACGGGTAAGCCACTGATTTATTTGAGTTTACCAAAACAACCCAAAATCCTTGTTTAATCTAAACTAGATAGCATTTGTAAAATTCGTCCTATATGAGAACAATTGAGTTAGGTTCTAAGCTAGGAAATCAACATGTGTGACAGGAAACGCCAAAACGAAAATCGAGTACTCACCTTTTCAGCCCTTTTAGCATCGGGCTTCGCAATCGGTGGGCTAGTACTTGGACTTTGGGTTGGTTCATTGGTTATCGTATTTGACGGTGTTTATTCATTGATCAGTTTACTGTTAACTTTATTGTCACTCGCAGCTTCTTACTACATCAACCGCCCTTCAGATTCAGAGTTCCCATTCGGTCGAGCAGTCATCGAACCGATTGTCATATCAATCAAAGCTCTAGTTATCTTACTCATCGTTGGCTRCTCGTTGTACTCTGCAGTCATCTCATTGTTTTCTGGAGGTCGAGAAGTCGACGCTTCAATTGCCACTCTATTTGGTATTGTGAATGTCGTGGGTTGTGGCTACGCATGGTGGTACATCGCACGTAAAAGTCGCCACTTTTCTTCAGGCTTGATTTCAGCTGAATCTAAACAATGGCAAATGGATACACTGCTAAGCGTCGCAGTCACGGCGGGGTTTGTATTAGCTTGGGGCATTACCTTATCTCCCTATAGCCAATATGCCGTTTATGCCGACCCATTGATGATGCTGCTTATGTCGTTCTACTTTATTAAGGTACCATTAGATATGCTGCGCGGAGCAATGCGTGAGTTACTGATGATGTCAGCAACAAAGGAGATTTGTGAAAAGGTTGACCAAAATGTAGTGGCCGTCGACAAAGAGGCACAGCAAAACTTAGAGTTAACAGGCGTGACTAAAGTTGGCCAAGAGCTGCGCGTTAATGTCGACATACACAGCCAAGATGCCAATACTATCGAATTAGGCGACCTAGAACGAACTCGCCGCCGCTTACAACGTAGGCTTTCAAAATTACCTTATGAACTTCAATTGAACCTAAATATTGCGAGTTCTTAAAGGGGGCTAAAGCGTAAAAGCTATTAAAGCCCTGAATCTAAGTTGAAAAGCGCAGCAATTATCAGAACCAGACCGAGCGCAAAATCAGTTAGTGCGCTCCACTTCTTGAACTACTTTACTGCTCACTTTATCTCGGGTCACCCACCAACACGCTAAAGACCCGAGAGTAACCATAACGACTCCTTGCCAAAAAGTGTCCGTTAATGCGATCCCTAGGATCAAAGAAGATAAGAAAGTAGAAAAGATCGGCGTGAAATAAGACAAGGTTGCAAGCAGCACCATGTTTCCACCCAGTATCGCGATGTTCCACAGCGCATACCCCGATCCCATTACAATCCCAGCCAGCAGTAAATCCACCGTTGAACCCAGCGTTAAGCTCATCCCAGTTTCATCACTGATCGCATATTGAATCCACAAAGTGATAGCCGTAGCGATAAAAAACAGCACGATTGCGTTCTGTCCTTTCGCCACTTTTTGAGTGAAATTGCAATAAATAGCCCAAATAATCGCCCCAAAGAACGCCATAGAATAGGTCGCAGGGTTCGTCGCTATGTTCGCTAATATTTGATTAACAGACAGCCCTTGATCACCGCTTATGCTCCAAGCTACACCAAAGAAAGCTAAGCAAATAGCAGGGTAAACCAACAGGTTGGTTTTCTTTTTACTGATGAGCACTGCAACGAGCACCGTCATGGCTGGCCACAAATAATTGATAACCGCCATTTCAACCGCTTGATGTCGATTGTTAGCCATACCTAAAGCGAGTGACAAGAAAATTTCGTAACATACAAACATCGCCCCACCAGCTAATAAGTATGTTTTTGAAAATCGCTTAATATTGGGAACACCCATAATTAGGATCAAAAATATGGAGCTAACCGTATAAATAGATGCAGCACCACCGATAGGCCCTAGTTGTTCCGACACAGTGCGAGACAGAGCCATCAAGCAGCTCCAAAAAAGGATGGCAAGGCATCCAAACAGAGTAAAACGGTGACGAGCTATCAAAATACTTCCTTTCATCCTAACAATAAAAAATAATTGCTTGCTCAAGCATCATACCCACACGCTTAATAAATAGTAATTTTTACTTTCACCGATTAACAACACACCGTACAATATTAAGTAATTTATCGATTGTCGGCGTAATGAAACCTGTGCAAACTTTTAACCTATATTTAAGTCAAAGACTTAGTGACGTAATAGAAGCAAGTAGCGAACAGGAAGTTCATGCGATTCAAAATCAGATGGAGAAAAAGTCGCTCAGTTCTAACCAGACTATTCCAATGGCGGTTAAACTTTTTTGCTCCGGCTATCGTTTACTCAAGCTCGGACGCGCAAACGAAGCGCTCACCAAACTCTCAGATGCCGCTGTCCACGGGCGTGGCCAGCAACGCATACCCGGTTTAAACTACTGCATCGAATACGCAATAGGTGTTGCTTTGTTGAGGCTCGGAAACTATTCCGAATCTATCGTAGCGTTAACTAACGCAAGCGAATGCAAATCACTTTACAACCGACGCCTGTCATCGAGAATTTATAATAATTTAGGCTTTATCTTCCTAGATACTGAAGACTATTCTAAAGCTCATTATTACTTAGAATTAGCTTGGGAACAGAACAGCCAACCAGAGTTAGTGTCATCTATTCCTATTTTGTCTAACCTTGCATTCGTCAATGGCAAGCTCGGTAATATTGAAAAGGCAAAAGAACAGTTTTCGCAATTCAGGTCAGCCTTAAATGACTACCCAAGTACTATTGGCCAGCACTATTATCACAGTGCATACGGCTCGTTCCTTGAATCACAAGGCGAGATCGACGCCGCACTATCGTCATTCCAGCAGTCCATTACAAGTTGCCAACAGCTCAACGACAACTTCTTTCAAATCGACACGTTGAAAGAATACTGTGCATGCGCAATTGAACATAACCGTTACGACAAGCTTGAGCCTAACCTTAGCCTAGGTGTTTCATTGACCCTTCAATTTGGCAGTGCCAACTCGTTAGAGTACTTCGCGTCACTGTTAGTTGAGCATAGTGGGCATGAGGCAAATATTGATGTTCAAAATTCGATGCTAAAGCAGGCTATTGAGTTGCAAACCAAAGCGTCTAAGCTGCACTCAGATGGAAATTTGAACACAATTTCCCAACTTTATCGGCTGTATTCAGAAAGACCAAAACTTGAGAACTCTCACTCTTTCGCCAATAACTTAGATTTTATCTCTTCCTTCGGAGAGTATCTGAACACCCATTCAGATCTCACGGATATGGTGTTTCGCCTCTATAAAGATCTTAATACTATTATGCCCGTCGAGTGCTTAGCTCTTGGCTTATATGATGAAAAATCAGATACCTTAGCGTACAACCAATTTGTGGACTTTGGCCATCAACTAGAGCCATTTACGATTCAATGCTCTGAAGAATCGACATTAAGTACCTATTGCATCAAAAACAAAAAAGCTTTCGTGCATGGTCAGTTTTCATCCGCTGTATTAGCCCAACTTCTGAAGAAGCCACACACACAACAGGCGTTTGTTGGCACCACAGATGAAGACTATCCATCGATCATTATGATCCCTCTTATTCTGGAAGATAAAGTTCTGGGCATACTCACGGCTCAGACTCACCAGCATCATGCTTACCAGGATTACCATTTTTCATTAGTGAAGCACCTTTGCTCTTATATCTCGATAGATATTCAAAACAAGCAGCAAAAACGACAGCTAGAAGAACAACAACTCGAACTTAAAAAGCTAATGCAAATAGACCCGCTAAGTGGTTTGTTCAACCGGTTACCATTACTTTCGTCTATCGATGAATGCCGTAAAAACAATATTGAAACTAACCAAGCCGTTTCAATCATGCTTATCGATATTGACTACTATAAGCAGTTCAACGACTGTTACGGACACATTCGTGGTGATCAAGCGCTATTAGAAGTCGCTCAATTACTTAAGAAAAACTCTGAATTGAATGGTTGTAAAGTTTTTCGATACGGGGGAGATGAGTTTTTGATAATCAGCGAGGGATACACTTTAAGTGAGTTAAATACCGCAGCTCAAGAGTTACTCAAAAGTCTACAGATGTTAGCAATCGAACATCATGGTTCAATGTGCAGTGACTACCTTACGCTATCGATAGGGGCAGCCTTGTTTAACCAACAAGACCTAGCAAAACTAACCAATGAAGAACTGATTCAGCGTGCTGACGAAGTACTCTATAAAGTTAAAGCTCGGGGTAGAAACAACGCTCTAATCGAGTTATCTGAAGACATATAAAAGGATCGGTTAGAGATAGAGATAGAGATAGGCTCACACGAACAAATTCAGTGAGCCGTAGAAAGAGCGTATTGAGTTACGCTATCGCTAAAGGTTAACCTAGCAGGAGCTGTTGCAATTGCTTTAAAGATGATACTTCGTAATGTGGCTCTACACCTTCTGGTTTTGGACTTTGAGAACTATTCAGCCAACAAGTTTCGATACCAAAATTTAGTCCGCCAAGCACATCTGACAGTGGGTTATCCCCTACCATCAACATTCTCTTTTTCTCTGGTGAACCGCTAAGATCATGTGCATGCGCAAAAATCCCAGTATCTGGTTTAGCAATGCCCACTTCCTCAGAAATAACCACATGTTTAAAGTAGTCCGTCATACCCGTTCGTTCGAGCCTAATCGACTGTAACTCAGTAAACCCATTGGTAATGATACCCATGTTCACTTTACCGCTTAACGCTTCTAACAGTTCTTTAGCGCCAGGTAATAGCGTACATATATCAGCCATTGCGGTTAGAAAGGCAGAGTTAAGCTCAGCTGTCGTTGTATCAAGCTTGTTAGCCCAAGCTTCAAAGCGAGTGTGCTTCAATTGCTGCGCATTTATAACGCCATCTTGGTACTCCACCCATAGTGGTAGATTCACTTTTTGATATTCCGAGTAGTCATGCTTGGTGAAATCCACACCAAAACGCGAAAACATCAACTGCATGCCTTTGAAAGAATCAAAGTGAAACAAGGTTTCATCCGCGTCAAAATAAATMCAATCGTACTTCATAACCACTCCTCAATTAATTGCGGCTAGTGTAGGCGGTTTTAACTTGTGTGGAAATGGCTACAAAGCGGTACGGCTACTCAAATACGATCATAAAAATCAGGTTATTTGAGATCAATCACATCGCAACGTGATTAAAATTAAGAGTTAGG
>NZ_JAKJSW010000093.1:0-16511 GCF_050337375.1 Vibrio makurazakiensis
GCTCTAACGCCATGCCACTGATTCCGCCTCGGTTTCCTTTATCTGGCGTAATTTCTTGCTGTTCTGGCTCATCATCCAAAAACCACGTGGGTTCTTTTTGAAAGACTTCAGCGATGACTTCTAACATATCAATGCTTGGCACTCGCTTACCACGTTCAATCATCGACAAATAGGAAACAGACGGTGCGTATTCTGGGTTAATTCGAATACAGCGGGCAGACAGATCCTCCATGGTGAGATGGTTGCGTTTCCTCAGGTTACGTATTTTTGTACCTAAGAAATGAGACTGACGAACTAAGCTTTTTGACAAGGCCATTTTGTAAAATTCACATTGTAAAATTTTTGTTGTGAAATTGTAGTCAAAAAAGCGCTAGTCTACATATTAAGCAATTCACAAAACGACAAACTAAATAAAAGTCATTTTGGAATTATTGCTCTAGAACACAAAAATGATGAACTAGCGGTAGATTTTACAAGTGAATTAGTTACTTGAAGTAGCCGAACTAGAAGTTGAAAAGGTGAATGGTCACCGAATTGGTCAAGAGGGAAAGACTATGAATATGCTTACATTCGATAAAACAGAAATTGCACAACAAAATAAACCATTTATCGCTGAAGCTGTCTTTGCCGTAGAGACTATCAGCTCAAACCAGCAAAATGAAAAGCAGATCAAAGCTAAACAGCTGCTTGATAGACTTTTCCCACTAGAAAACGGTTCACATCAAGATGTAACCAGTTACGTGATTGACTACCGCCATATTTTGGCTTACTTCAAAGATGGTCAGCATAGTGGTTTAAAGCATCCTAAGCACTTTGTAGCCTACATGGGAGAGAAGTCAGACCCATGTTCGATTCTGTTTAAAGATGGCAGTGGCAGCCACTTAGAAGTGATGTTTGGTTGCCATAAAGGAACTGGTTGCGTTGAGCTGGTGGATATCGACGATATTCAATTGGAGACTTGCACTACATTTAGCCAGATCCCAACCGAGTCAAGCATGGCAGCAATGCGTCATTGGATTAGCTTGGTAAAAGGTGATGAGAAAGGCAAACCAAAAGCGTGCAGTGAAGATAAAGAGTTTACTGCAAAGGGTGGGGAAGATTACCGATTAGATTACAGTTTCAACCTATAATTTATCTTGGAACTTTAGACCGCTAGACTGAACTTTGTCACAATAAAAAAGCTGCTCAATAGAGCAGCTTTTTAGTATTCACAGTATGTAATTGAATCTTAGTGTGCGAGATAAATAGTGCTATTAAAGTGGCATTACTCGGTTACGGCCTAACGACTTCGCTTCATACAATAAAGTATCTGCTTTTTCTATCAGTGATTCTGCTGTATCACCTGGTTTATATTCAGCGACACCAAATGATGCTGAAATATTCGCGACTTGCTGGCCACTGCGACGATCTTTTATCGATAGTTTTTCAACTGCACGGCGGTTGGTCTCTGCGAATTGACGTGCAATTCGTAATGACTTGTTCGGTACGATTAACGCAAACTCTTCACCACCGAAGCGATAAGCTGTGATCCCATCACGGCAGTTTAGCTGTAGCTTTCTCGCTAAGCTCTTAATCACGGTATCGCCAAATAAGTGGCCGTATGTATCATTAAATTTCTTGAAATAATCGATGTCTAAAAGAATAAGACACATCGTTTGTTCGCTTTCACAAAGTGTTCTTAAATCATTATCAAAAGAACGTCGATTGTAGAGGCTAGATAAACTATCAAAGAGCGCGTCTTTTTGAACTTCGACTAGTTGACTTTTAAGTCGTGCGATTTCTCCGCTAGCACTGTTTAACTGAGAATTTAGGAACTGGGTTGAATGGCGTATATCTCGAGATTCAGATACAAGCTGTCTGACAAGCCCCATCACTTTATCGATAGACATTCCCTCATTCTCAAACTGAGATAATTCATCGAAGCTTTTATCGATCATTTCTGTGAATGCGGAGGTGTCGGCCAAGGTGTCATTCATTGAGCTAGCAACTTCTGTTACTAATACTTCAATGCTTGCCCTGAGTTCGTGCATGTTGGTTTCGGCTTTACTCGCGACATAGTTGTTATAGAGCTGGTCGCCGATGGTTGGAGGACAAATACCGTATTGCTCAATGACCTCATCCATATCTTTGGTAAGGTTAGGGATCGCGTTATCGACGTATGTATACCACAGTGCATAGTTTGCTGGAGTGGTTGATACTCGATTCTTCATCATGAGAGGGACTGCTTTTTTTAAGTTAGCGGTCGATTTTTGAAATTCGTCTTTATTCATCTTATTACTACGACTATAAGTACCAACTAAGTAACCTATGTCTAAGACTAGCGGATTTTTTCTTTATTTGCTCTAAATAATGAAAGATTAATTACATAAAAAATCTATAAATCATTGGCTTAATGATTTGAGCTTTATATAAGAAAGGGGGCAAGTGAAAATTGAGGGAGGTGACGAGAATGTGAGTGAGAAATAATTATATAGCAGACAGAAAAAAGCGCCGATAAAAATCAGCGCCTTAAAATTTTTATTAGCTTAAAATGCTAATTATTGAGCAACAACGTTAGCTGCTTGTAGGCCTTTTTGACCGTTTTCAACTTCGAAAGAAACCTTTTGGCCTTCTTTCAGAGTTTTGAAGCCTTCTGAAGCGATTGCACGGAAGTGTACGAATACGTCAGCGCCGCCGTTGTCTTGAGAAATGAAACCGAAACCTTTCTCTTCGTTAAACCATTTTACAGTGCCAGTATTTGTGTTAGACATAATTTGTCCCTTATTCATAAATTTTTTAAATTGTTGATTGCATAGCTGCAATGCGCTGTTACTTAAARTTATTTAATATTGCTAAGAAATAAGGAAAAACTACTTACAAATACGTGTTACGAATTTACTTGTCACTTTTACTTTTACTCTAACTTAAATAACTCTGGCTAACAGAGCGAAGTTATAATAGCACGGTCGATTTCAATGTACAGAGTTTATTGTACTGTTTGTTAGAAATATTAACTTAGATACGATCGAAATTTTGTAGTCACTAGAGCTTTTTAGAGTAAATGACTAATAAAAAAGCCAGTAGCTTCTCGCTACTGGCTTTTTTGTATTTAACTGTTTGAGCTAAATGAATTTAAGCATTTACAGGTTTTACTGAAACTGGCTTTGAAGCGCTATTTGTTCGTGCAGATTTGAACGTAACAGCTTCTTCTTTATCCAGAGTAATAGAAGTTACAGCAGGCATTGTTTCTGCAATTACTTTACCGTGACGAACGGAGTAACGAACAGGCACTTGGCGACGTACTGCATCGAATCCATTTTCAGCAGGAAGAATCAATAAACTACCTGAGTTGCCTTCTTGAATACCAAAGTTGTTTTGGATATTAAGTGTGCGCGCTGAGTTTTTGCTGATTAAATCTAACGATTCGTTGATTTGGTCGTAGCCCATAACCTGAGTCACATGCAAACCCATATGCAGAACCTGTAGCATGTTTGCTGTACCTAGTGGGTACCATGGGTCGAAAACATCATCATGGCCGAAACATACGTTGATGTTTGCTGCTAGCATTTCTTTCACGCGAGTTACACCGCGACGTTTCGGGTWATCGTCAAAGCGCCCTTGCAGGTGAATGTTAACCAATGGGTTTGCCACAAAGTTAATACCTGACATTTTCAGTAGGCGGAACAAGCGTGATGCGTAAGCACCGTTGTACGAACCCATTGCTGTTGTGTGGCTTGCTGTGACTTTTTCGCCCATTTCATATTTATGAGCTAGAGCTGCAAGTGTTTCAACGAAACGAGACTGTTCGTCATCGATTTCATCACAGTGAACGTCAATTAAACGGTCGTACTTACGTGCTAACTCGAAAACATAGTGTAGTGACTCAACCCCGTACTCACGAGTGAACTCGAAGTGTGGAATAGCACCGATAACATCAGCGCCTAATTGAACTGCTTCTTCAAGTAGTTCCTTACCATTTGGGTAAGAAAGAATACCTTCTTGAGGGAAAGCAACGATTTGAATGTCTACCCATTCTTTCATTTCTTCACGAACTTCAATCATCGCTTTCAATGCGATCAACGTTGGATCTGAAACGTCAACGTGTGTACGTACGTGTTGAACTCCGTTAGCTATCTGCCATTTTAGAGTTTGCTTTGCGCGAGATTTTACATCTTCAATCGTTAGCAGTTCTTTACGCTCAGACCAACGTTCAATACCTTCAAACAGGGTGCCTGAAATATTCCAGCTTGGCTCACCAGCCGTTTGAGTAGTATCTAGGTGAATATGCGGTTCACAAAAAGGAGTAACAGCAATACCACCTTCTGCGTCTAACACTTCACCGTCAAAGGTTATAGCCGCTTCGTTATCAATGATCTTTTTGAATTGACCATTTTCAATCAGAATTTGTTTCAAGCCATCTTCAGCCTGAAGCTTTGCATTCTTGATTAGGAGAGTCGTCATTTTGTTTCCTTAAGCGGGTTGTTGTATTAGAGCTTTTTTGTTCAAAATTGAGTTAAGTACCAGGTAGCTGATAGCGCCGCCGAATACAGCGTTAAGAGGAACAATTCCTGGAAGGAAGTGACCTGCAGCTACGCCCACAGCCATGGCTATAATGCCAGCCCAGTTGATTGTTTGGAACTCAGCGTTTGCAAAATCTTTGTAACGTTTACGGTTAATGAAGAAATCAGCGATGATTACGCCACCGATTGGTGGAATAGCTAGCGATAGGAATGTTAGCCAGCCAACAAAGTTGTTGTATAACCAAAGGGCGAAAATCGTACCGATAATACCGTTCAAGATTGACATCGCAGTGCTTGAGCGACCAGTGATGTTTGAGAACCCTAAACCTGAAGCGTAAAGCGCGTTTTCATTTGTAGTCCAGATGTTTAAGCCTAGAACGATGATAGCGGGTAATAGAAGGCCTTGAGCAATCATGACATCTGAAATGTCTGAGTGGCCAGTTGCCGCAGCACCTGCTGCGCCAAAAATAAACATTAATGAGTTACCAATGAAGAAAGCAACCATTGTAACTAATACTGCGCTTGCTGGCTTTTTACCAAAGCGAACGAAATCGGCCGTTAATGTACCTGCACTTACGAACGAACCAACAACCATTGCTAATGCAACAGAGAAGTCCATTGGTGTTTCTGGTTTGATAAGCTGAAGTTGTTCTAAGCCACCAACGCTGTCTACGGCTGTTAATACCGAGTAGCCACCTAGGATTGCAATTGATGGTACGGCGATAGCAGATAAGACCATTAGTGCTTTGATGCCGAAGTACACCGTTGCTGTCATAAGAAGACCAGAAACAATGATTAGTGTGTTGGTGTCAATTCCCGTTGCTTTCTGTACTGGGATTGCAAACATTGCAACGCCCACACCAAACCAACCGACTTGAGTCCCGCCAAGTAGCGCTGAAGGTAGCCATGAACCTTTGGTTCCAAAAGAGAAGCGAGCAAGAAGGTGAGTAGAAAGACCAGTTGAAGAGCCGATGTAGCCAAGAAAAGAAGTATAGATACCGAGGATTAAGTTACCGATTAAAACTGCAAGGACGAAGTCATCAAACGAAAGACCGGTTCCGAGTGAACCACCTGTCCACATACTAGCGGAAAAGAAAGTGAGACCAAGCATTACCATGGTAAGTGAAGCGACTCCTTTCCTAGCCGATGTAGGTACCGGCCCAAGACTGTAGTTATTATCAGCAGCCATTTTTTTCTCCGCAAGTTGATTAAAATTAAATTCAAATCGACCATATTTCAGGTAAACGTGCGCATTATGGTGATCTAAAAAACTTAGTCAATGATATTTTTGTTAATTAAATGGGTTAACTTTGTTTTTTGATTTTTTATTTCATATATATCAGGTGGTTATATTTTTGCTTCGGTTATTTTTTTTATGGTTAAACGTTTACTATTTAGCGGATGATTATACTTAATTAGCATTCTGATTAATAAGTCGAGAAAACGTCGCGTGAATGAGTGTCTGTAAAGATGAGAGAGTATCGTTATACGATAGTTTGCATGTGCAACTACTAAGAACTTGAATTGTATACACAAAGGGAAGAGGAATAATTTGTGGGCGTTAGATAAAAAAAGAGCCAATTGCAATAATCGCAATTGGCTTATATATAGTGTGAACAATTGAGTTCACTAACAACGTCAGTTGGCTAGGTGACCCTCGGCTTAAGAAGGGTCAATTAATATATTGCAGCATACGTGCCAACTTTTTAGCATTGAAAAACCTTATATTCATATCAATTTGATGCGTATTTGAGCTGAATGCATTAAATCTATTGCAAAGTGCATTTGCATATTGCGAATTAAGCAAAAGTATATTGGCTTAATGACCTTTTTCTATCTTACGATTACTTTCTATATTGAATAGAAGTAGTACAACTGAGATTTCATTCGAATGATGATGCCTCTGATGACATCTAAGAATGACATAAAGCTAATTGGCTTTTCTGCGCTGACCCAAGCTAAGCCCACAGAGCCTACTGGAATGTCGTAACCCTCATTTTCTGCAATCTTCAATCGAACAAAGTGGTGTTTGTTCTGTAAGTTCTTTCCTGTGGTGACACGTACGGGATCATCCCAGCCCATTAAAGAGCCTTGCGCTTCTCCGGTTGCTTCTACTACGCCTTCTACGGTTGCAGAGAAAATATGCCCAGGATACACAGCCGACGCAAATTCAGCTGCTTGGCCGACTTTAACATTGCGTATGGCCTGGTGGTTCACACGCATCAGTACGTATTTTTCATCAGTATACATTTGGATTCGGGGCATCATTGAGACCCTCTGTCCTTCACGTAAAATGAAGTTGGTCACGAACCCATCTGCAGGCGCTCGAACGCTTGTGCTATCTAGATCCCACTGTGCTTGGTCAACCGCCGATTTCGCAGACTGAACATCACTTTGCTTTGTTACGACATTCAGTTTGGCTTTTTGAATATTGAGCTTTGCGTTTTTCGCATCAACTCGTTTCTTCGCTAGTTGAGATTTTAACGTTTCAATATTATGTTCAGCTAATTCAACAGTAGCTGTCTGTTTATCAATATCGCTTTCTGTGATCGTGTTCTGAACAACTTTATTTTGTTCGACATAGCGATTAAGAGTTCGCTGCTGTAAGGAAAGATCCGTTAATGCAGATTTTATTTTTGCTTCAGCAGTCGTGATATCCTCCAGGCTCGATTCATGGCTAACCTGTGCAATCTCGACCTCTTGTTCTGCTGTATGCAGAGCTGCTTGTGCAGAGCCTAACTTGACCTGTTGCTGTTCAAGGGCAATACGATATTTGGTTTCGTCAATTTCATAGATCAACTGACCTTCAGTAATTTGTTGGTTTGGTGAAATATGAATTTTGTCGACTTTACCGGTTACCGCGGTAGAGTCTGGTCGAAGTTGAATGTGAGGAGATTGGACAACAGAGCCTCCTGACAAGTCCATCGGGGTGTAGTTGAWTAAGCCAACCCACACAAAAAGTAGCCAGGATGTACCGCCAAGATAGGCAAAACTTTTGGTTACTTTGTTCCAAGGCATGCCTACCAGTCTTAATAAGTAAATAAATAGTGCCCAAACCGCTAAGCCTTCTAGCATGATGTTTCCTCTTCAGATTGCATACTTGATCCCTGTTGATTTGCGGGACTCTTCCAAGTGTCTCGAAGGTTAAGAATGGCTTTTTCCATATCAACAAAAGCAAGAATGACGGCAATGACCCATACCCAGTGCCAAACGAAGCCAATCCAAGTTAAGGCGGTGATTAATCCTATTTGATGATGATCTTTGCTGTGAGCTTTGTTGATTGGGAGTTCATGTAAACGCCAAAACCCGTATCCTGCTGCTGCAATTGTTGCGATTAGCACAATGCCAGCAACGACATGTAAGGCTGTGTCAGCACCAGTTCCTACGAATGGAACACTAAGTAAACTCATTTTATTATCCTGTTCTTGGTCATGTTCGGCATTTTGACTTAATGACAGGTAATTAAGCGTTATCCTACAGATTGTATTAATCTTCGTTAATTTTTGATGTAATCTGTTTATTCTGGCGGTTGGGGATCACAATGAGCGATAACGTAAATTTTATAAGAGCACTGGGGCTACTTGGTGTTTATCAATTAAGCCGTTCTTACTATGGTGTGAAAGCATCTCAACTACCGATACCTAGCTCGGTATTTCATAACGCCATGAATTTGATTCCGACGAAGGAAATGTGTAAATGGTTAATTAGCCTGGAAGAAGCCACGAAAGACCCTGACATGATGCTGAAGATGGCTAAAAAAGTCGATTTGGATAAGATCGGTTCGATAAGTCATTGGTTCTTCTCTGGACATGATTTAGCTTCAACGATCCGACGCATTAATATTGGATTGCATTGCTTACAATCAGGCGCTCATTTAGCGGGGGTTCAAGTTGGTCCTTTGATCAAGTGGACTTATAGCAATGGTGCGGTTGAATCCTATGCTAAGGTTCACGACAGCGTTCGTGTTGCCGTATTTATGACAAAAATACTCCGTCGATATTTGGGGGAGGAATACTCACCAACTCGCGTTATGTTGTCTGGGAAGAGAGAGAATAGCGCACTCTATGAAGATTATTTTGGTTGTGAAGTCGAATGGAACCATTCTCAAACAGAAGTGTGGTTGAAGGCTGACCTCCGTCTAGCCTCTCATCAAAATCAAACTARTTTACGTGCAGCGCTTGCGATGAGCTTTAGTGATCTCGATGACTTTCTCAATATGCCAGATCCCCATGACCAACATAAAGTGATTTACGAGATGATTAATTACAGCTGTCATTTTGGTTTACCGACTCTGGCTAGAGTGTCTGGTTTGCTAGGGTTATCTGAGCAACAGTTCCAAAGGCGATTACAGAAGCTTGGTATAAATTTCTCTACCATTATGGGCTATGTATTAAGTAACTCTGCTGTGGATTTAATGCAACACTCGGTACCGCTAGAAGAGATCTCGAAACGGCTAGGTTATACCAACCGCGCAAGCTTTGATCGGATGTTTAAGAAACATAGGGGCGTAACGCCTAAGCAGTATATTGAGCGATTCCGATTAGACGTTTAGCGGTAATACTTCTGCTGATGAAAGTATATGGGGCTTTACCTATTATTCGTTCCCTTATGAAGAAATCAGGTTAACTCAACGTTTGGCCTGAAACTGCGGGGTGATATAAAGGCTGAACGACGTTTCCTGCCGGATCCTTACAATGGAAACTACGAGCTCCATCGCTATGATCGTGCGGTGTATCCAATAGCGGTACACCAATTGATTGTAAGTATTCAAACCACTGTTGTAATTCTTGCTTTGTATCAACTACAAATCCGAAATGATCCAACGTTTGTGCTGTCGCTTCAGTCTTCGTTCTTGATCGGCCTAAGGATAGGTTGTCATTTCCGCAGGTCAGGTATATCAAGTTGTCGTTCGCTTTTCGCAGAACCTGCATCCCCATAACTTCTGTATAGAAGGTTAAACACTCCTCAAACTCATGAACCGTCAAGGCTAAGTGTCTTAACCCATTAAATGGTTTTGGTTTATTCACCATTTTAAATCCTTTTGTATTTAAACTGATTAAATATTGTATACAATTATTGATCGAAAAACGAATTCATGGTGTTCTTAGTGTTGGCTGTGCCAGTAAGTCGAGAGTTACTCATTTCAACTTAGCAATCGATGCACCTAAACGTGCACTGGTAGGAATATTCAGCAATTAATCTAAGAATAAGGAATGTTATGTTTTGTATCGTAGTCAAAAACGTAGTTAAGCAAGGGGAAAAAGAGCAGTACCTATCTATCATGAACGAGAACGCAACAGCGTCGGTGACCAATGAAGCTGGGTGTTATGTGTTTGATGTACTTCAATCTCACCAAGATGATCACTGCTTTTATCTTTATGAAATATATGCGGATGAAGCAGCACTTGCGGCACATAAACTGACTGATCACTATTTAGCGAGCCGACAGCAACTTAACGGGCTAGTTATAGACCAGTCAGTGATCCGTTGTGACGTAGTTGATCGAAACTCAAAGCTACTGAGTGCTTAATAGAAGGAATTATGATGAAACAAACACTTGGATTTATAGGTTTAGGGTTGATGGGTAACCCAATGATCGCGCGATTACTTGATGCTGGCTACTCCGTGAACGTTTGGGCTAGAACCCCGAGCAAATCATCTTTTGTTGTTAGTAAAGGAGCATGTTTGAAGCAGAGTGTTGAGGCGTTGGTTGAATCGTCGGATATTGTGATGCTATGTGTCTCGGATACGGCTGCTGTGGAGTCGATTGTTCTTGGAAGAGATGGCTTATTAGAAGCCATCAATAAATCAGACAATCATAAAGTTAAGATCGTGATGGACTTTTCCAGTATATCTCCCAAAGTGACTGTCTCTTTGGCTAAAGCATTGCTTCATGCCGCTGATGTAGAGTGGATTGATAACCCTGTTTCTGGCGGTGTTGTTGGTGCTGAAAAAGGAAGCTTGGCGATCATGTGTGGTGGAAACGAGCAGACAATTGAATTGCTTCAACCTATCTATCAAGTTCTGGGAGAAAATGTAACCAGAATGGGTGAAGTAGGATCGGGGCAAGTCACCAAAATTGGTAACCAAATGCTTGTCAGCTGTAATGTATTGGTGATGGCTGAAGTGTTTGCTCTTGCAGAAAAGGCTGGCGTTGATTCAACTAAGATCTCACAAGCTCTTAGTGGCGGCTTTGCTGATTCTTTGCCTTTACAAATCACCGGCCCAAGAATGGCTGAGCGTGATTATGAGCCTGTCAAATGGCATGTAAAAACTCTACTTAAAGATTTAGATATGGCGAAACAGTTGGGCTTTGAAGAAAACGCATCCACTCCAATGGCGTCACTCGGTGCTGAGTTGATGCGTTTACATGGAAATCAGGGTTATTTGGATTCCGATCCTTGCACGTTAATGGAGCAGTATTTACCAAGTAGTTTGGATAAATAAACAATGGCCCAGGTGCTTAGTATAAAAGGGGCGGTGAGTGGTAATAACCCGAACCAATGGAAGCCCAAGGTGACAAAGCAACTGAGTACTACGCCAATTAAAATAAACGGCCAAGCTATTCCTGAATAAAGTAATAATGCGAGGGCTGTAAGAGTAGCGTTATAGCCATACAGCCCTTGATTAATTAGGGTAGGAGAAGCTCCTACTAACGAACTAATGCCAGTAGCAACAGATACGGCGAGCACTACCCATAAACCATGCTTAATGTTGTTGACCAAAATAGCCAATAAAATAAGTAACCCAGCAAACGCGTTGTTCATGAAAGCAACCTGGCTGATCCCATTTAAAATGGGCAGTAGGGCTTGTGGCAGGTGGACGAGGTAGTGAGTTTCTGATGAATGAGCAAGATTTGAAGTGGTCAACTCTAGCTGCGGTATGATACTTAGAGATCCATGGAGTAGCCAGGCGATGCAAATAAAAGCACAGGTATAGCCACGGTAGGTTTTGAAGCGAAATACGACCTTGGCTACTGGAACCGTCAGAAGCGCCCCAATCGCAACAATAAACCAACTGGAAAGGGTTACGACATAAAAGTTGCCGATGAAGAGTCCGATCAACGCACCATTTAATGAGTATAAGCCGTCATTGATATCTGCGCTAAGTTTATTGGAATAGACGGCAAAGCCATAGCTTATAGCTGCTCCAAATAGGGTTAACGTGGCCAGTGACGGAGATTCAGCGGCAATTGCACATAGAACCAAGAATGAAGCAAAGATAGAGGGAGTAAAATAAACTTGCCCAATCCCATTGAGCAAGCCTCCCCACGATGAAAATTCCTTTTTAAGAGCCATCTTCTGTTCATTTACCGTTAAATTTTGATGTATATATTGTATACAATTAAATGGGGTTGAACATTTATTAGTTCTCGTTTTGATACCATCGTTCACCATAAGCTGCGTGATAATCGGGCTTTTCAATCGTATCGGACAGATCTTCGGTCGTTTCTAGTGGTCCCACAACGGTACGATAGGGAAGAACACCAGCCCATACTGGTATATCAAGGTCGGCTCTATCGTCATTGACTCCGTGCTTACCGATTTTTACAGATGCTTCAGTAAGTGGGATCGCTAACAACTCAGTGGCAGTGAGTTCTTTGTCGTTACTTAAGCGTATTTCGTCGGTTCTTCCCGGTGCAATCTGCTCGATAAAAATATTCAGTAGACGATCTTTTTCAGAATTGTCATCGATTACTTCAAATGAACCAAATACGACAGCAGAACGATAGTGCGCACTATGGTGAAATGCTGAACGAGCGAGTACCCATCCGTCAAACAATGTGAAGGTTAAACACGTTTTTGCTCCGTCTTTTAAGCTTCTCAATAATCGACTATTTCTCGCCCCGTGAATATAAACATGATCGTCAACGCGCCATGCCAACATTGGAATAACCACTGGACTCGATTCGTTATTGATCGCCACATGAGCAATCAGACTTTCATCAATGATTTGATGTAGTTTTTCTGTCTCTAAAACAGCTTTGTGTGCGCCTTTTTTAATTTGTGTTCTTTGCGTGTTTGATAACATATTGAGCCTCCAATCCTTGTCTCTTTTCGCTACTATATGATTACGGTGGTTCGGAATGTAGAACCAGTTTTTACAAGTGAATGGATCCAGTTATGCAGCCAATTGATGTCGGTGATTTTGAACTCGATGAAAAAATGAACAGTAGACAAAGCGCGTTGTTTCATGGAGTTAGAGAGAAAATTATTGCTGGGTTATGGGCGAAAGGGGGAAAGCTTCCCTCGACTAGGAAGTTTGCCAATGAGCTTAGGTTGAGCAGAAATACCGTTATCTTAGCTTATGATCAATTAGTTGCTGAGGGATACATTCGCAGTGTAAAAGGGTCTGGATTTTATGTATCTGTCGAACTGCCAGAACATTACCTCACTTCCAACGAAAAGGTTGGGGTGGTTGAGGTAAATCTATCGACATCTCTGGAACTGAATAAGGCGTTTGCACCGGGTGTACCAGATTTGAGTCTATTCCCGTTCACGAAGTGGCAGCGGTTATTGCAACGACATAGTTCTAGAGAATGCTTGGCGGGCAGTGGGCAAATACAAGGCAGTTTGGAGTTAAGAGCCGGACTGAGCGATTACCTATCGGGTAGTCGTTCAGTGGTGTGTAACCCTGAAAGGATCATAATAACCAGTGGTGCGCAGCAAGCGATGACCATTGCGCTCCTCGCAATTTTACAGCCCAAAGATACGGTGATGATGGAAGAACCGGGTTACTCGCAGATGCGTAAGGTTATCAAGTTACTCGGGCTTATTAGTGAACCGCTTGCTGTCCATGAGCACGTGGGGCCTAACATCGATCAAGTGCTGCTTAGTGATGCTAAGGCGTTGTATGTGACACCGAGCAATCAATATCCCATGGGAACAACTCTAAATACTGACCAACGTTTAAAGCTTATTGAGTGGGCACATAATAATCAGCGCTGGATCATTGAAGATGACTACGACAGCGAATTTCAATTTGCTCATCGTCCATACACGAGTATGCAAGGCCTCGCGGGTAAGCTCGGTCAAGACGATAGAATCATGTATGTGGGCTCGTTCAGTAAAGTGATGTTTAACGGACTTAGGCTGGGCTATTTGGTTGTGCCTGAAAGCCTGGTTGCGCGGTGTAATGAGATCAAAGATGCCCTTAGTGGGGATTCACCTTCACACACTCAATCTGCATTAGCGGATTTCATTGTTGAAGGCAGTTTATTACGACATATTCGAAAAATGCGACGCGTCTACAAACAAAAATACTTAACAATGACGGAAGCGATTCAGCGAGAGTTTAAAGGAAAAGTTGAAGTTATAAGCCAGCCTGCAGGTTTGCATGTGACGATAAAATGGTTTGATTGTCCAGGTGAAAGTGCATTGTGTGAGCAAGCTAAAGACATCGGGATAATTCTACGTCCGCTGCATTATTATGAAGGCGAAAAAGCCAAGACAGGTGACGGAAAACACATTTCTGATGACCTTCTTAAGGGGAAACGCCGAGAGTGGAATGGGGCCGTACTTGGTTTCGGCAATGTGAAGCAAACAGACATTGATCCACTAATTGCCAAATTATCAGAGGTCTTCTTTAAGCATTGGGTGCTCAATGAGCAACAAGGCCGTTAAATTGCTGAGCGAGTGAAGCTTGGCTGAGTTAGGTTAGCCAAGCTTCACTTGGTTTTTAATTTCAAATGGGATGTTTGTTAGAGTTCTCTATTTGCTTCGGCTTTCCTATTCTTGCCCAGCCAAAGATCCCAAGGTAAACACAGCATTACAAAGACAGACACCGCATACAACATTGACCAGCCTAAACACATAAAGACTAAAGTACAAAGAACCAGGGCAATAGCAGCCAATACTTGAGTGATACCAGATAGAAGTTTATAAGCTGCAACCATAGCCAGCAGATAAACAAGTACGAATATGCCATTGGCCAGCTTTAAGAAAAACTCCAAATCAAGCCCTGAATATTCACCTACAACACAAGATACTAGAACGATGCCGCCGACAGCAAAAGTCGCGTAGTGAGGAACGCCCGTATTGGAAAGCTTGGCCATTTTACTGCTTGGTTTATGCTGTCGAGCTTGTGCCCACAACATACGAGATAGACTTTGGGTATAAAGGTTCAAACTCGCAAAGCATGCTAAAAATCCGAGCACACTGATAACCAGTTTAAATTTATTGCCAAATAGTTGTTCTGCTATCCATGGAATGGAGGCTGAATCAAACGCCACTGAGCCATAAGCTTGCATTTTTAATATCACAACAGAACATGCCCAATATGTCGCACCCGCAACAAAGCAACCAACAATGATAGCGATAGGGAAGTCTCGCTCAGGGTTTTTAAACTCTTCTCCCATATGCGCAAAAGCTTCTATGCCAACGAAACACCAAAACATCACGCCAAGTGCCAGTCCAATAGACCATAAAGAGTCGGGGGTTAGAGCTGGCATAGCAATGTCGCTGGTTCCTATATCGGCTTTCCATAGAAAAGCACCAATTAAGGCCAGTATTGAAATCGCAATGACGCTTTGAAGACGACCTGAAGACTTACTACCCATTAGGTTGATACCAATGAGTAGGGCGACAGTAAAGATCTGGGCCATCAAAGGGGAGTCTAAACCAGAAGGAAGTAACTGTTGTGCAAAGCCGCCAGCCAGCGCGACAGCTGCGGGCACACCAACAGGGATCACACTCAAAAATAACCATGCGACACTGGTTTCTAGCCTTTCTCCAAATGCCTTTCTAACAAAATAGGCTGTTCCTCCAGCATTAGGGTAACGCTTACCAAGAGCCGCGAAAGTCAGCGCAATCGGACAAATTGCGATGAATAAAATAACCCATGCCCATAATGAAAACGGCCCAGCAATCCCTGCTGCAATCGCTGGTATCATAAATAACCCAGTACCTAGCAACGTGGTTGAAAGTTGGCCTACGCCTGACAGTAACGTGATTTCCCTTTTTAGCTCAGCCATATGCAATCCTTAGCCATTATTCTTCTTTTATAGGTCTAGAGAATAGCGCGTTACTTAGCTGATTTCAGTATTCAAAATGTCGCATTCGTGTGTCACTTTGACGGAAAACGATAAGTTCAAAGTCAATATGATGGACACGGATGCGTATTGCTCATGCTAATCGCTAACAATTAACAGCTATTATGTTTTTGAATCGAGCCAATTACGCTAACGGGCGTGAAGTTAGTTAAGGTATTCATGCAACAACGGGACAAAATATTTAATCCCAGTAGGAATTGTGTCAAATTGCCTGATACAAAAATGGAAGTTGTAGGGAACGAATGGATAAGTTTGATCAACAAATATTGGAACGATTGAAAGTAAATGCACGTACGTCTGTCAGTGATATTGCACGGGAAGTGAATTTATCGCGTTCAGCGGTTACGGCTCGAATAAAAAAGTTGGAATCGGATAACATTATTCTGGCTTATCGTACTCAAGTCGCTAGCCAGGAAGCAGACCATAATGTTTGTGCTTATTTGGCTTTGAAGTTCGATATGTCGAGTTCGACTCATAACTGTGAATTGTATGCGAGTCAGATTCAGCGTATTAAAGGCGTCAAATGGTGTCACGCTATCAGTGGTGAAACGGATATGATGCTTTACTTGGAAGTGGGAAGCATGAATCGATTGAATGAGATCCGTGACGAAATACAAGCTTACCCTGATTTACGCCACTTAATGACTCATACGGTACTGAATGAGTTCTTCAATACTACAAGATAGTGCCCGAATTTTTTCTGTTTAAATTAGGAAACACATGACAGCCAAAGACATTGTGCTTGCGTATTGGCAAGACATGGAAGGTAACGACTTTTTTAAAGCAGCAGAGTGGTTAAGCCCTGACTGCGAAATTCATTGGCCACAAAGTCAAGAAGTGATCCTAGGCCGAGAAAACTTTGGTCGAGTGAATTCAGAATACCCAGCCAAAGGAAAGTGGAGCTTTGTGATCAATCGAATCGTTGCTGAAGGCGAAGAGGTTGTGACGGATGTAACTGTGTC
>NZ_JAKJSW010000025.1:0-50223 GCF_050337375.1 Vibrio makurazakiensis
GGTTCAAGTGATATCAAAGCACCAACATAAAGCCAATAATATTGCGAGTTATATACCGTTGTTGGAGCAAGGCTTTGGCATTGGGCTTTTAGCGGAGGTTTCCGCAAGGGAGTTCGTTAAGAAAAAGCAGTTGATTCCAGTATTACCAGATTGGTACGCGCAGAAATTGCAGTTGTCGTTAATTTATCCTGCTCGGCTACATATGGCGAAACGTACGAGGCTACTGCTCGATTTTATTCGTAATAAACTGGGCGATTAGTTACGGATCCGCTATGACAGTCTGAACTATCAGCATCCAACGAAACCCTCAGTCCGGCACATCTAAGCACAATATATTGATGATTAGATGTGTCGGAAAGCTTCACTGTTTACAATCAATTTCGCTGTATTGGCGTCCATTCGATCACGGTATCATCACTCAAGATAGCAACAATAGAGGTGGATGGAATGAGCCTATTATCTACTAAGCGTTTATCTGTTTGGGAAAAGTTAGCATAGATGACACTTCCATCGCTAAAGGTTGTTTTTTGCAATAATCCTTGTTTATCCAGCCACTTAAAATCCGTCATGGCTTTGTCCCACAGCATTTGATGAATCGGTAAGAAACCTTGTTGATAGTGCTGTAACGCTTTGATCCGTGGGGCATCTGAGCGTTCTGCTTCATCGCGGGTCAAATGCACCATTGCTGGTGTGTTGTAGAGCATAGACGTTAGGTCACGCTCAACTTGCACATCTGAAAACTTTAAGCTGTCGCTGTGCCAATGGTGGCTGTTGATCAGTTCATCATGAAATACCGTTTGATACAGCGGCACTTTGTATTGGGGGGAGAAAAACAGCTCTTTGTATGGTTGTTTCACCTGAGCAGATTTGAAGAAAAAATCTGGCTTATGATTAGGGTACCAAGCCCCCAAAAAATAAGGCGACTTGCGATTGCTCTTCATGTCTTTGTCTGTCCAGCCAAAACCAACCGTTTCCATACCATGCGCGAAGGCAATGCCTTGTGTGGTGAGTGAATTACCATCTTCAGAGCCTAATACCACATCTTGATTAGATGTTATCCATTCCATGCGCTGGTTAAAGGCATCAAGCATTTGTGCCTCGTTCATCCCACTAGATTGAGAGTAATCTTCCCTTGCCATTGCAGTGGCATCCACATCCAGAAATAGGCTATTAAAACGACCATAGTAGACTATATCTTTAATGCGTTGTTCTACGTACTCGCGCTCACAGGTGGGGTTTAAATAGAAGCCATTACCACGAAATCCTTTTTTCTTCTGTCCGTTGGCCTGTTCGATGGCGCACTGCTCACGCATAGTGTCAGGCAATTGAGCCGTAAGCCAAGAATCGTTTATGCCTTTGGCAATCGCTGTGTTGTAAGAATCGTAGGTACCAATTAAGTACCCTGCTTGTTTGGCTTGATCCACGACTTGAGGTTGGTAAAAGGCTGGCATCCAGTTATCTAACCCTAACCAAAGCTTGCTTAGTCCTGCGGTAACTAAGTTGTTGATCATGTCTTTCGACAATGCCTGTCCCCAGGAGTCAGCATTGATTAGATAGGCATTTGTATTTGCGACTAGCCACGCCTTTCTTTTTTGGGCTGCTTCGAACTGTTGTTTTATGCCGTTCTCATTCGGGACTGCTTGTACTACGGGAATTCGCTGTGTTAAAGATAAATTGATACTCTCCACCAGCAAACCCTTTTGGTATTTATTCAGCCAATGCTTTCCCTTTTTAAGCTTAAGAAGCTCTTTCTTTGCCTCTTTGGGTGACGTTAATGTCGATTGAGTAAAATACCAATTTTTCAATCCCCACCAGTCTTTCACATCTTCTGCTGCAAGAATGTCCTGACCAAATAAGTACACATGACTTGCGCCTATCAAACGTTTTAGTTGTGGTTGTTTAGCAAGCTTTTCTGATAATGGTGTTGCAAGGCCTTGTTGCTTGCGCCAGTCGCGATAGTGTTTGGCACCATCAAGTTGGTCATTGCCTAAAGTGATCAATACTTCGAATGGCTCATGGCGATTGAGCATAGTGAATTGGTGCTCTGCCTGCATATCTAGCTTCTGGTTTGAAATAGAGAAGTCGAGTTGATTATTGGTCGGATTGAGTAATTGGTAGCTTACATAATGGTTTGCTTCACTTGCTACCTCAACACTCCAAAATGGCATTTTCAAATCTTGGGTCGTATTCGAGTTCGAGTACTCACTCGTCATATATTTCATCCAAGTTTCGTTGTTCGTTGGAATACGCATTCCTTCATTGAATGGAATAAGCAAAGTGTTGGCTTGTTTGCTCGGCAAATCGAACCATTTCAGTGTTAATGGCTTACCACGAGCAATTGTGGTTTCAGGCACAACCTCAAAAGACACTTTTAGTCCTTTATCAAAAGTGGCACTCACCATCATGTTGCTAGGTTCTAATAACCAAGAGGCTGAGGTATTTGAGACTTGTATAACCTGTGATGCTTGTTGGCGAGTTCCTTTAACTAAAAGGGCAGGTTCAGTGATCGGGATGTTGGCGGTTTGCGTGTTCCAATCGATTTGTAAAGAGTTAGGCTCAATAGCGATAGACTGATCGCCATTTTTCAATGTGATAATGCTCGACAGTTCGCTTCGCGTATTTGCACCCATCGCAAAAAACGGCAGAGTTATACTAGTAAAGATAAGTGAAATTGAAATAGGTTTATTCATGACAAAAGGTAAGTTCGTTGATGTAAAGATGGGCTTATTACAAACCAACGTGACTTACCTTTTGTCACCTATTTGTCTTCAATTACTTACCTTCAAATAATTAGGAAGGGTGACTCTCTGAGCGTATTCCACTTTTACCACCCCTTGATACTCCCATTGTGATACCACGGCACTTAACCACTTTGCATTGCTTGGGAAAGACTCTGGCAAACGGGCACTTTCAAAACCTTCTGTTTCTACATTGGAACTATTGAGCTGGATTGGCTGTGAATACCCAAGCATAGAGAATTGGTCATCAAACCATTGCCAACGCATGTTTGCTATTTGGCAACTGGGGAGTGTTTTTGGCTGTCGAATACTCATTGATGACACTGCATTGTTGCGATTTACTTTGATCCAAGGCTGCTCATAATTAGAAGATAAGATGATAGGGTAAACTGCCTGATCAATGGTCAACTGGTAGAAGCCAGAAGTGGGAGCATAGACAAGATCATCACTTTCTAATTCAACATAGTTTTGCTCTGGTTCCGATGTTTTGCCAGAGAACCACACTCGACCTTGTTGATCGCGCAAAGAGATAGCAGCGCTCTGCTCTACGCCATCAAGGGATACCTTAAGCTGATAGCCTTGCTGAACTAAATTGGTCTTTTTCTGAATCGTTAACCTAATATGCTGCTCCTGACTCATTGGTGCATCACTAATCAGTTGCTTACCACACTGAGATTGGCTGATCAGGGTCTTCTTGGCTTTAGCCCAGTGACGTTCATCAATCGGTTTCTGACTTAAGGCCAGTAGCATTTCTTGCCAAGCAAGTTGAGTATTACCCGCAGCCAAGGCTGAATAAGTTGATGCGAGCGGTGTTGGCATAAACCAGTCATCAGCAATGGCTTGATGGCTGAAAGTGAGCGAGGCACTCACCAACCCAAGAATGAGCCTTATTGCTTTCATAGCGATCCCTCAATGAGTCGATACCCAACGCCACGTAGTGTCTCGATATGCAGCGCAGGCAGTTTCTGTCTCAAATGGAGAATATGATTGTCGACTGTTCGAGTCGATGGAAATGCTTGAAAGCCCCATACTTTATTGAGTAGCTCATCACGATGAAATACTCGTCCTTGATTTTGAACCAATAGCAGGAGGAGTTGAAACTCTTTAGGTTTCAAACTTAGCTCTTTACCGTCACTACTTACTACTCGTTTAGATAGGTCGATTTGCAGATTTTGATAGCAAAGTTTGCTTTCACCTAATGGTCGCAGCTGAGCATTAATACGCGCCAGCAACTCCTGGTGTGAGAAAGGCTTAACCACATAGTCTTTTGCTCCCGCCATCAAGCCTTCGATGCGTTGTTCCACTTCGATTTTGGCTGTTAGCACAATGACAGGAATCGCTTTCATCATTAACCATTGAGGTAGCCAAGTTAAGCTGTCGCCTTCTGGTAATTGCCTGTCTAAAATGACTAAGTCGGCTTGCATCCAGTGATTTTTGACTTTCTTACTGTCACTGAGCCACTGGCATTCGAACCCTTCTTCGGTGAGATACTGGCTAAACCCTTCACCTAGTAACAGGTCGTCTTCAATAAGCAGGATTCGTGTCATAGTGGTAACTCCAAAATACAGCGAGTTGGGTTTCGATAGCAGATAAGTCGGCCTCCCATTTTCCTCATTAAGCGGCTCACAATGGTTAGCCCCATCCCCATGTTGTCATGGTTAATGTTGGGTTTTAATCGTTTAACCAGTAGATGGTATTTATTTGGGAAACGTCCCTGGTCGCTGACTTCAATTCGTAGAAATTGATTGGTTGAAACGCTTATCGAGACTTCACCTTTACCATGCAGCTGGGCATTTCTCAGTAAGTTATCTAGGCAAATCCCAAGCCAATAATAGGGTAAAGTTAACTCCTGATCATTGTCGAGTTTATAATCCAGCTGATATTTTTCCAAACAGTGATCGAGCCAATCTGAGAGGTAAGCCGTTTGCTTTTGGAACTGAGCGTGAGGGTCGACACTTAAAAAGCCCTTGCTGGTTTCTGCTAGTTGAGACAAACGCTGGTGGTCAGCCAGTAAGCGTCCAAAACTTCGTTGAGCGTTTTCATCAAGTCGATCAAAGTGGCTACGAAATTGCTCAACCGTAAAGCCTAAACTAGTGATTGGAGTTCGCAGCTCATGAGTGAGCAATTGCAATATGAATCGTCGTTCTTTGGCTTCTTTCCTATGGTTAATTAGGCCAACAAAAAAGAAACCTACGGCAAGTAAAGCGAGCATCGCAATGAGCCATTTAACAGCATTATTGTCTGGTGGTGGTAGCTGAATGCACAAATTGCTGTAGCTCATGGCACATACCTGATCAGCGCTATTTTTGACCTTAATATTGATGCTTAAGGGTGCTAATAGCTGGCGCCATTTTTCCCCCGAAATCGCCACTAACCCGAACTCCCCGTTGAGCCAGAGTTGGTCATTCYGCGTAAGGTAGGCTCGATACCCTGATAACAACACATCACTGCCTTTAGCTGAAAGGGGAGCGAATAGATCGTGTAGTGGGTGACTTGGATTTGATAGTGTCAGCTCGCGAGCATGAGTTTCAATAAATCCGGCTTGTTTATCAGAGTCCAAAGATGCCAGATAGCGATCTGCATAACTGCCCCCTGCTGGGTGGAGTTTCTCCCCTTGGCGATACCAGCCATCATCTAACACCGTATTACTACAAATAGCTTCCTCAAACTCAATCGCACGAGCTAGTTTAGGGTGTTGTTGGCTATCTAAATCGGTGAATTTCGCTGGTAGCCGACAAGTCTTGTGCAGCTGCCACAGTGTTTGAATATCGTCCCAGGAATGGTGCCCGAAGTCAGGGTATTGATTGTCACTTAACAGCAGTTGCGTTGGATAACGATTGAGTTGTTCAAGCGTGATTTTGGTTTCATGAGGTAAGTTGGAAGCTTGTTGGAAAAATAGCTGCCAGCGAGTTTGTAAGTTCGAGGTGTCATCAGCGGCTTGAGCAAGAACAGAAGAGCACAAGATCAATGCACTAATTAGCAACCTAATTGCTCTAAGATAAAACAGGTGATGAGTCATGAACTTGGAGCATCTCTTTGGTTGGCTTACTGGTTATATGCGGAGATTATAGACGCTTCAGCTACCCATTTGTCACCTAAATGTCACCAGTCACCGGTAAGAGAAATAGCTCCCTATCTACTTTATTCACTTAAGGTCTCAGCCACTCAGAGTGAGTTAGTAACCTTTTACAGGTTACTGACTCACAGATATTAAAGCATTCAAATACAACCATACTTTCATATTAAACCGCTGATTATAGGTTTAATAATGATGAACGATGCCGAGTCGAGCTGCGTTTTCAAAGTCAGTTTTATCGTTGACTAACGCATATAGGGCAGCTTCACTGAGCAACATCACTGTGGATTGGTTGTTAGGTTTCGGAGGTGTTGAGTGTATCTCTATTTGGTTCCCCTGATTAACTTTGGACCAAAGGTGGCTGTCGACTAGGTAGATATAAGATACCGACTCAAACTCATCAGCATGCTGCTCTACCATTAGCTTAAGCCACCAACTCGCTCTTCGTAGCCCTTTATTTCCATCAAGCTTTTCTATCTGGTTAAGCTGATTACCTTCAAGGGCACTTTGGGTGGCAATAGCCACATCAAGAGAGCCGGGAAAGCTCTCGGTAAAAGGGTTATTGAACTGCCCGTCATAAGAACAAGCTTGAACAGGCAAGCTTGTTCCTATCACAGTAGCCAAACTCAATAACATCAATGAGTGTTTTGGCTTCATGCTATCTTCCTATGTAGTTGCTTCCTATGTAGTTGCTTCCTATGGCGTCACGATATTGAACCAGAAATTGAAGGTATCAAGCATACCGACAAAGTCTTTAAATACTTTGGTGTCACCTTTCAACTTGATATCACCATCAGAGATGGCTTTTTCAAGAGTCGTGACTCCAAGCTGTACATCATCTAATGCAGCTTTGGTTAAAGTGAGTGAAACATCTGGGTCATCATTGAGTTTCGTTGTGTGGTTCAGTACCGAGTTTTCGACGTACAAAGTATATTGCTCATCAAGGTCAGTGAAGTCGATGTTGATGGTGTAATCTTTGCCCGCTGCTTTTTCTGGTAGCAATCGAACGGCTAAGTAATCAAACAACATTTCTGGCGGCATGTTTTTGATGATATCAGGAGAGGCGGTGTTGGTTCCCCCTGCTGAAGGTGTGCCGTTTCTAAGTTCGTATGCACCTTGCAAGTAAACTGAACGCCATGGACCAGATTCGGCTTGATAGCCTAGCTGTTCATAGGTGTCAGCGAGTAGGGCTTTACCTTTTTTACTTTGCGGGTTGGCAAAGACGACATGTTTAAGAACTTCGGCTACCCAACGGTACTTACCATTATCAAAGTCTTGTCTCGCTTTTTCTATGACAGCTCTTTCGCCACCCATGTATTCAACATATTTAACCGCCGCATTGGTAGGTGGTAAATTGTTAAGATCTGATGGGTTTCCGCTATACCAACCCATGTAACGTTGGTAAACCGCGCGGCTATTGTGACGAAGGGTGCCGTAGTAACCTCGCGTACTCCAGTTATTCTCAATCTCATTCGGGAACTGAATGATCTCTGAAATTTCTGAACCAATGTAGCCTTGATTCATTAAACGAACGGTTTGGTCGTGGGTGTATTTGTACATGTCACGTTGCAGTTTAAAGTAGTCAACAATCTCTTCTTGTCCCCACATAGGCCAGTGGTGACTTTGGAACTTAACGTCAACTTCATCGCCCCACATTTCGATGGTTTCATTTAGATATGAAGACCATTTTAAAGCGTCACGAACTTGTGCGCCTCGAAGGGTTAAAATGTTGTGCATGGTGTTGGTACTGTTTTCTGCCATCCACAGTGCTTTCTTCTCAGGGAGCCATGTGTTGATTTCGGTAGGAGCTTCTGACCCTGGAGTGTACTGAAACACCATTTTTACACCGTCGACAATATGTTCTTCACCTGTCTTTTCAATAATGAGTGTTGGGCGAATTAAGGTTGCGAGGCCAGTGGATGTTGTTTGTCCTAAGCCACCGTTGACACCACCTTGAGCATTTCTCGGAAGTAGCGCTCCATACATGTAAATAGCGCGTCGTCCCATTGCATTACCAGCGATGACATTTTCAGATACAGCATGTTCAGTGAATCCATGAGAGGCGATAATCTGCACTTTTCCGGCTTGAACGTCTGCTTCGTCAACAATGCCGCGTACACCACCAAAGTGGTCAATGTGGCTGTGACTGTAAATCACGGCGGTGACTGGACGTTCACCAAGTTCTGAGTTGATAAATTCAAGAGCGGCTTTAGCGGTTTCTTGTGAGATTAGTGGGTCAAAAACAATCCAACCATTTTCACCTTCAACGAAGGTAATGTTCGTTAAGTCATAGCCTCGAACTTGATAGATCCCATCCGTTACCTTGAACAACCCGTTAATAACGTTTAACTGTGCGTTACGCCATAAGCTGGGGTTAACGCTATCAGGAGCTTTGGCATCTAGTGTGATGAACTTTTTGTATTCTTCGAGATCCCAAACAACGTCGCCGTTGTCATTAGTGATTGTGACGACGTCTTGCTTAGCGATAAAGCCTTTCTGAGCGCGGTCAAAGTCCTTGGTATCTTTAAATGGAAGGGTTTTATACAGGGCCTGGTTGGTGTCAATCGTAGACTGAGTGGCAGGCTTAGACTCAGTAGCAACGCTCCCCGTTGATATGACCATCGCTAATAGCGAAATGGTGAATCGTTTCATAGTTCGTCCTTTAATTATGATTATTAATGCATAATTAAAGGGTAGGGTATAACTTATTAATTTTCAGACAACTATTGAAGATTTTCACCTTTCTTCGCTGTCGCTCACAATGATATGACAGGTTATTAGTTGGATTGTCATTAACGGAAATGTTTTAGCCTGTATTGGGTTTAGATCATTTGAGTTCTGGCTCGTCATTCTTTAAGTACTCGATAAGCAGTCGAAGCGGCAGCATGGATTTATACTCCTTAGGAAAGTAGATATTCATGCTTGGTAATGTACTTAAGTGCTCCGATAACACTTCAGCCAAAGCCCCGCTTGCTAAAGCGTCACTACAGTAATCCCGAAATGTAAATGTTAGCCCAGCCCCTTGAAGTGCTTGGTCTATGGTCGCAGTGGAGGAATTGGCAATTAAATTCCCCTGTACGTTCACGGGGTAAGCGCCATCATCACCTTTAAAAATCCAAGGGGCTAATTGTCCTGAGCTTGGAAAGCGATAACGCAAGCAATTGTGATTGAGTAGCTCACTAGGCTCTTGGGGGATGCTATATTCGTCAAGGTATTCTGGGCTGGCAACCACTGTTGTTTCCAATGGGGCACTCAGGCTTATCGCGACCATATCTTCTGAAATCAACCCTCCTAATCGAAAACCTGCATGTAAGCCTTCATCAAGGATATCGGTCAAAGTATCAGTTATGGATAGCTCTACCTCGATCTCTGGATACTTCTTTTGGAAACCGGCCAGTTTGTTACGTACTAGTAAGGAATACGCAAACTCAGGTATTGCCAGTTTTATTGCGCCTCGCTCTGTATGTCCTGCTGTTTTCGCGCTGTATAAACCTTCATCAAGTTGTTCAAAAGCTGGGCCTGTTCGTTTAGCTAGTGCTCGCCCGGCCTCGGTTAGGCTGATTGAACGGGTAGTTCTAATAAATAGCGCTGTGCCAAGTTGTTCCTCTAGCTTTTTTAGCTGGTGACTGACTGTTGAGGGTTTAACCCCAAGGTCTTGGGCTGCACCACGTAAGCTTTTGTGGTTGGCAATGGCATTGAATATTTCCAGCGTGGCTAACGGTAGGCGCATTGTTCGATTTCATTCACTAGTGAGTTGATATTTCGGTGTATTGTTAATCTTATTGGCGTTAATTAAAGTTAGCAACAACAAAACGAAATATTGATGATTAACAGAGGCCAGATAAATGAACACACTTGTGCTTACCGCTCACCCTGATCTTTCTACTTCAACGGCGAACCGAACGTGGTTTGAAGCTTTGTCTGGTATTGAAGGTGTCGTTACTCGTGATTTGACCACCGTGGGCGGCGCAGATATGCGTTTTAACCCAACTACCGAGCAAGCATTGCTTGAACAGGCTGACCGCATTGTGATGCAGTTTCCGTTCTATTGGTATTCTTCACCGCCTGTACTCAAGGCTTGGATTGATCAGGTATTACTTTTTGGTTTTGCCTACGGTCAGGGTGGTGACAAGTTGCAAGGCAAAGAGTTAATCCTTGCTATCACGACGGGAGGCCCAGTAGAAAGTTTTCAGTCAGGTTCATTTAATCGCTTCAGCATGAATGAATTTCTCACTCCATTTGAACAAACAGCAAAAATGGTCGGCATGGACTATTTGCCTCCGTTCGTGCTCCACAGTGCAATGAGTCGCGACAAAACCAAACTCAATGCGAGTACAGCCAAGCTCATCGCTTATGTCACTAACCCTCACATTAAGTCTCATGTAGATATTTTATAGCAGCCCGTAAAACAGAGCATACTCACCACTGACCTTATCTATTGCACCTATTGCATGTTGTCGTAGGGAGCAGTCAGTCATTTAAATTTTGGAGAATATAATGGAAAATTTTGAATCGAAAGTCGTCTTAATCACAGGTGGCGGTACGGGTATAGGTAAGGCCACGGCATCTGCCTTTATTGCTCAAGACGCGACGGTAATCATTACTGGTCGTAGACAAGAAGTGCTTGAAAAAACCGCACAAGAATTAGGAGCGAAATGTCATTTCATTGCTGGTGATATCAGTAAAAGTGGCGAGCCTAGCCGAATGACTGAAGAAGTTATTCGTAAGTTTGGGCGACTAGACGTGCTCGTTAACAATGCAGGTACGGGCAGTATGGGGCCATTATCACACACGACTGATGACGAAATTGAAAGTATCTATCGTACTAATGTGATTGCGCCTTTGGCACTCATCCGTGAGGCCACAATTCACCTTGCTGAAAGTAAAGGTACGGTGGTCAATATTACTTCTGTTACAGCAAGCGCAATGATGCCAGGTGTTGCTGCTTATGCTTCTTCAAAAGCAGCGCTGGAACATGCTACTCGGTTGCTCGCAGTAGAGCTTGGCCCAATGGGTATTAGAGTTAACGCTGTCGCGCCTGGTCTTACAGACACAGATATAACCGAAGAAGTTAAAGCAAACGAACAAATGCTAGGAATGATCATTGCGCAAACTCCGATGGGACGTTTAGGTAACCCAGAAGATGTCGCGAATGCAGTCATTTTACTGGCTGAAAGTCGCGCGGGCTGGGTTACTGGGCAGTGTGTTCAAGCTAGTGGTGGTTACTTACTGTAACGACCACAAGATATGTTTTAGTTACCCTAGAACCTAGATGAGTATCTAAAACTGAAATCGCAAAAGGCAGGGAAGCCTACGTAGCATAAACATCAAGGCAAACCAGTCTTTCTATTTATGCTACGTACTCATTTACGATGTTTCGTCATCGAGCAAGGTAACGTTTTCGCTTGTGTTTTTCGACCGTAGCCATTGATGTAAAGCGCGATCAAGTTCCTTTGTATTGACTGGTTTAGTCAAAAGGTCATTACACCCTGCGTCGAGCATTCTTTGTTGGTTTTCCTGATAGGCATCGGCTGTACAGGCCAAAATAATGGGCTCTATGGTTTTAAATTGATGTTGTCGTATTTGAATCGTTGCATCTGTGCCGTCTAAGATCGGCATGTGGTTATCCATTAGAATCAGGTCGTATTCTGTTGATATAGCTTTTTCTACACCTTCCTGCCCATTAACTGCAATATCGCTCTCGAATCCTCGCTTATTTAGATATTGCTGAAGTACGATGTAATTTAACCTGCTGTCTTCCACAACCAATGCTCTGAGTCCTGAGCCATCAAATATGGTAACTTCACGAAGATCTTCTTTCTTATCGACTTCTACTTTTTCTGCCGGGATGGTGAGTCGGAAACAACTGCCTTGCGTCTCTTGGCTCTCAAGCGTTATTTCACCTTTCATTGCTTCGACCAGCTTTGCAATAATGCTTAAGCCTAGTCCTGTGCCGCCATATTTACGGGTGGTATTACCATCAGCTTGGGTGAACGGTTCAAATATATGAGCTTGTCTGTCTTGCGGGATCCCTATCCCAGAGTCGCTCACCTCTAACTCAATAAAGTCTCTACCTTGCTTGGTTAAGTGCTTCATGGTTAATTGAATTTTGCCTTCAGACGTGAATTTCCAAGCATTATTAAGCAAGTTCATCATTATTTGAGTAAGGCGCACCTCATCGACCAAATAGTGATGTTTTGGGGAGAAGTTACAGTGGGCGGTAAACTCTAACCCTTTCTCTTCACACATTCCCGAGTAGCTACGGTGTGTTTTATCTGTCAATTCGTACAGGTTGGTTGGCGTGAGGTGAAGTGTGAGTTTGCCAGCTTCAATCTTGGAAAAGTCGAGAATTTCATTAAGCAAATGGAGCATGTGCTTACTAGAGTCGAGCAGATTCTCAAGTAGAGATCGCTGTGTGGATTCCAATTGAGTATCAAAAAGTAGTTGGGCACTTCCCATCACACCATTCATAGGCGTTCTAAGTTCGTGACTCATTGCTGCTAAAAATTGAGACTTGGCGATATTGGCTGATTGCGCCTCAACAACGGTTTGTTTTAGGGTTTCTTCAAGTTGCTTCTGCTTGGTTATGTTCCTTTCTACAGCCATGAAGCCTTCAAGCTGGTCGGTTCCTTCGTGATATAGCGGAACCAGTGTRATTTCAACCCAATAATGGTCACCGCTTTTACTGTAATTGATCAGTTGCACTTCAAGAGGGGATTGGTTGTCGAGTGCGGTACGAATCTGTTTAGTGACTTCGCGATCTGTTCGAGGCCCTTGTAAAAACTCTGATGGCTTTAGCCCCTCAATTTCTTCGAAATTGAACCCAGACAATGCTTCAAAAGCTTGATTTACCCAGGTGATTCTAGAATTAACATCGGTTATTACTATGGCATCAAGAGTGTGGCGAGCCACTCGGGCTAGGCGGTTTGCTTGGCTTTCTTTAATGATCAAGTCGCGTGTTTTTTTCTCAAGAAGATTCTCTGAACGTTCTAATTTCTTGTATGGGGAAATTAAGAGTGTACGCCCTAAAAAATAAACAAAGAAATAGGAAATGACGACTGAAATAGCAATACCAATAAGCAAGCCCTGAGCAAAACTGGCTTGCTTACTCGAAAATAATTCCGGGTTGACGGCGTACATTAGCGCCATGTCATATTTATCAATTTGATGAGTGAGAACCTGCCAGTTCGGGGGAGGTCGCATACCCACTTCTTTGCCTTGAACACCAAACCAGTAACTGTCTTTTATTCGTAGCGGGCTAAAGAATTGCTCGGCATCAAAAGGCGTCATATAGACGAGCAAGCCTTCTTGGAATTCATTGTAGATAACCGGTACGGCAACAAGCAGCATGTAAGTTGTACGGTATTCAAAAAGCATGAATGTTGAACTGACGTCTGAATGATCAGCTAACTGACTTAATTGCTTTAGGTGAGCTTCTTGCAGTGGGATATCTTGGTATATGGGTTGACCCGCAATGTCTATGAGGACAAAAAAATGTTCTCCATTGACGGGCTTAATTACGTTAAGTCTATCTCGTATTTCACTTGCACTTGCACTTCCTCCCAATAACGTCGAAGCAACGACATTGTGCCCGGCGGTTAGAAATGCAGTCTCTTCAGCATTTTTTAAATATTGAACAAGGTATCGCTCGGCAGCGGCCATTTTGACCTGAGTGTTATCCTCTTCCAACGCTTCAAGCGACCCCGTCACTTGAAAGCGTATCGTCATAAAACTTACAACGAAGAAGACACCCATAGCACAGATCAAAAATAGGCCAAAAAGCTGCATTCCATTTAATTGCTTCAGATTGAGCAGTTTATACATATTTAATTATTCACTCATTCATTGGGCAATATTTTGATTGCACCTGAAGAAGCATATTGAGCCATGCATAAATCGTCTTTATTTAATGCTTCGTGAGCGTCTTGGTTGCTATCGCTGAATTGTGAGTAGGGTGCACTGTATTCTTTGAGCAATCCATTCACTGGCTTTTGCATATTCTCTAATGCTTCTTTAAGCAGAACGCGGTTAGTTTGAGCGTCGTCTGTTAACTCAACGTTTTTAGCTGCATTAATGAATAGCAGAGCTAAATCGTAGCCATGAACAAAACCTGCTGGCGCAGCAATATGTGCCGAAGTGATATCGTCAGGGAAGAGACGTTGTGCTCTTTCAAATACATTACGGCTGATGTTGCTTGGCGGTGAGCTGTAAAAGTTAAAGCAAGACTGGATAAAGCGAAGTGTCACCTTTTCTTGAGCGTCTAAGCGAACGATCTTAGGGAAATTCCCTCCAGTAATTCCCCAGTGGCTATATACCTTTGGTGGGGACTCTAGCTGAGAAAGTGCATCGATAAGTTTCGATCCCTCAATGGAGTTACCGACGAAGAGAACACATTCAGATTTTGTTTTTTCTAAATCAGAGGCGATGATTCTGGCGTTTGCATCGTTAATTCCCCAGTTAAACCAATGGGTTTCTGATTCGACTTCAGTGTGCTGCTCGATCGCGTTCGACATGTTAACGGAATTGGACTGCCCCCATGGTGTTGACTCTAGTAATAAATCTAGCTTGGTGCAGCCATCATTAAGAGCATAATCGACCAGTTTACTTCCGACTTTTTTATCATCGACTGAGAGCCTAAAGATAAAATTGTCTGGTGATGGGTATCGGGTGATGGGAGCACCTGCCGCCCAAGGGTTAAGAATCAATAAACTTTCTTTGTTTATATATTCTCTGTATTTGATGAGTGGGGGTGAGTGTAGCCCAGCAAATAAAGCCACTGCTGATGGGTCTTTTCCATAGATTCCCATATTGCGTTTACTACGTACCACGTTACCGCGATGGTCAAGTTCGATAAACTGGACTGGGATATTGTTTAACATGTTATCCACTTCGTCAAACGCAGTCTTTACCCCCATTTCTATCGAACGAGCAGACTCATAATGTGAGGTTCGGTCTGAATCAAAGTAAATGGTTAGTTTCTCTGGAGACGCATGGGATAAGAATGTAGTAAACCACAACAAACAAATGAATTTAGCGTACATTTACAATCCTTGTATGTAGACGTTATATGCTTATTTCAACCGGATTATCGAGCTTGAGTTCGGCCGCTTATTTTGCTTATAAACGATAATGTAAGAAGGCAAATAAGCTTAGGCGAATTTACCATTATTYTTGCTTGTATTTTGTAGTCAAAATTCCCTCGGTTCCATGAGGGTAGTACATTTTTACTACACAAGAACCAACCCTATAGCTATCCAAAAACTTCCATCAAATCCTTGTTTTTACTATGAGTTGTCGATAAAAAGCTTAGCCCACCTTTATGAGTATTGCTTTACATATYGCGAAATATATTCAATTGAAGCGTCTGCCTAGTTGGAAGTGAACCTTATTCATATCCAATGGTGTAACGATTGAACAATATAGTATGTTGCGCGCTACTTTTACAGTGTCTCTTAAAGATAAGCTCTAGTCATTCGTCCCTAAGAGCAGTGGCGTGGTCACAACCGCTTGAGTCGGTGCAATGGTTTCAACTCTTAGGAGCACATCATTGATTTAAGGTGGAGCGTATTCATAAACAGCCTAGGGTCAGCAATATTATCTAGGATTGATTGAGTGGGTAAGCAATCGTCATCGACGTAGTCGACATAATCAGCCGCTGAATCAAAAATCAAAATATCCAATGCTAAACGATCTAACCCGTATAGACCTCGGTGGATCATATCCGCTGAAAACACCAACAAATCACCCGCAGCTAACGCGATTTTTTTACCGCCGGAGATGCTATCACTACTCACTTTGCCATTCACTTCTTGGCGAACGTTGTACTCTTCTTCATTGTCCCAACGCTTGTGAGTTCCCGGTATGATCTCCATGCCTAGTTCATCAAACAAAGGCACGCGAAGGTGTAAAACTTGCGTTTCTAAGATGACCTTCATTTGATCTTCAACGTCATAGTCATATTGACAGTCACGGTGCCAGAAGTCTTTTTGTTGCGGGTTCACAGGGTTGAAAAACAGCTGTGTATTCATGAATGCTGGATYTTCTGGTATCACAGTATCGACCACATCCATGACTTTTTGGGAGCTGATGAAGTCAAAAAGTACTGCTCTATCAGCGGCTGGTAAATATTCACTTCCCGTAATTAGAGAGGAGTTAAACGCTTCCTCATGATAGAACTCTTCGTTGTCTGCTTTCCATGATTCATGGAATTTTAATACCACTTTTCGAAGCGATGAAATCTGCTCTTCACTGAAATAATTTCTGATAACGAAGTAACCATGTTCGTCGTAACTGTTACTTAACTGTTGGCTGTTTTCTACCACTGACTACCTTCACATTCTCTGTACCGTTTACTGACCACGGCGTTCTGGGGCGCATGATGCCAGACAGATGCTACTCATCCAAGTAATTACTGTGGGAATACTTGAGGGAAGTAGTACTAAGAAAAGCTTATCAAACGAGTGGAGTCCAGAATTAGAAAAGGGTTAGTTATGTAACTTCCGAAAGAGCGCTGTTCTTACCTCCATGATATATCGCCACTTTGTAATGGTACGGTGAATTTTATCTGAGAATAGGGACCGTGGCGCAAAATGGTAAGTTAGTGTTTGAGAGTCTGATTAGAATCACGAAATCTAGGTTTTGGAGTTCGTGATGAAAAGTATCGTAATTATTTTAGCAGCAATTGTCGGGTTTAGTTTGCCAGCATATGCCAATGTTCATGTGTGGAATAACAAGGACTTTCAGGCCTATTCGGACAAAACTGAAGTCCGATTCATGCTCATTAATAAATACGACCAACAAGCCGATTACTATTTGCGAATTGATGATAAGTCTTTCCCAAATAAGTTGGTTCTTGGGCCAAATCAAGAGATTGAGCTAAACATCAATGTGAAGACGCCTGCCGGGAAAAAGACCAAGAAAAAGATTTGTACACGAATGGTGACTGATTCTCCCAATAGCTATGAAGTGTGTACGAATATTAAGTTCAAGAGGTATTAACAATGCCTAGAGTACTTTGTGTTTTCCTCGGAGGGGTCATCTCTTTCTCTATTCACGCTAACCCCATTCCTAGTATTTCTAACCCCTCGGGTACAGACCGAGTTCGCACGTCTGAAGGGGCGTCTTGTGAGCAAGCGATATCGACGGGTAAAACGTTTCAAGTTGGAACCTATGGCGCCAAGGGGAACGAAAACAGCGATAACTATTACAATAATTACTACCAACAAAATCAGGATGAAGCCGGTGTCTATGCCGCAGTAACACTTCAATTTGGAGGGGAGGACAGGGTTGACTGTTCACGTTTGTATGAATTTGAGCTTCGTGAGCGAGAGCGAGAGGAAGAAGTCGCCCAAGCAGAGCATGAGCTTAGATTATTACAAATAGAGGCTGAGAAGTATCGTCTTCTCAAAATGAAACAAATGAACACCACCTTTTCGGAGTAATAATGAACAGAGGAAAAACCTTATTAGCGCTTTCAATGGCGTGCCTTTTGACGGCACCTATAGCTCACGCTAGTGATGATGACGATCAAGCAACCAGTGGTGATGTCACCTTTAATGCAACGATTGAAGAGCAGTGCGGTATTGATGTCACAACTGCGACTGCTGAATTAGCATTTGGCGATACTTACAACGGAAGTACCGCTCAAGTGAAGCTTATCAACAATGAGAAAGATGGCACGATTGAGTTTAGGCTTGAACCTATTGATACAGAGGATTTAGGCGATCAAGTAACGAAACAAAACGTATATTTCAAAGCTGATGGATCAGTATCTGATGATATGAACGCGCGCGAGTGGGAAGAGGGTATTGAGTTCTCTCGTGATGATTTGAAGTCAAACAATTACGTCAACCTATCCGCTCGAATCAATATCGATGAAAGTAACCTAGACGCTGATGATTATGCATTAGTGACTAACTGGATTATTGAGTGTGATGACTAACCTATAAACCCTCTTCGGAGGGTTTTATTCGACATTGAGCCTATGAAGTATTTATCGATTTTAACGCTTTGCATTGCTGCCCCTCTATCTATTGTCTCGTTTGCGAGTGGTTTGGGTGTGCATGAAAATCAGCAATATGAAGCAGAATGTGGAACTGGAGCGAAACTTCATGAAAGGCGTATTTTTGATGCGCTATCGGATTCAAAATTTATTGATTGGACCAAGGTAGAACTCGTAGAAATAAACAGTCGATTTGATTATACCGACTCAGTAAATAGCACGCTTCAAGACCAGCAAGTTGCTTGCGATTTGATGATTGACTATCGCTATAACGACAAAGTGATCTCGTTAAATTCAACATATCGAGTGTCGTTGGAAGAAAACGAAACGATCAGTCAAACGGATGTTACCGCACAAGCTGTTCAAGATTTCATAGTTAGAGTGATTGTTAACTGATGCTTATTCGATGGCTCGTATTGATGTGTGTATTGACTTCGACTTCGGCATTTTCCGCCAACGATCGAACGACTATTCAGTTTAGAAAGCATGTTCAAGAGCGATGCGGAATTGAAGTACTAGAAAGTGCAGGAGAGCTCAGTTTAGGGCATCGCTATGATGGGCAAACCATTCGTTTCAAACTGACTTCAAATAAGAAAAATGGTCGCTTGCTGTTCAAATTAGCTCACTTTGATCTTGGAAATTTATTTGGAGACGTAGAAGAGAGCCAAGTTAGTTTTCTTCTTGAATCTCCTATTCGTCATGAAGGCAATGTGGACTTTTGGCGTCAAGGTGTTGAGATTCATTCAAGCCTACTAAGGGACGCCTCAGAAGTAACTATCAGCGCTAGAATTAACGTACCGGAACATAGAATCCCTGCAGGTAATATCTATATAAACATGGAGTGGGGAATGGAATGCTTATAGTAAGCATCTCTATATAAACGCCCTATCAAGAGGAAAAAATTTTTTAGCCTATGATGGGAGCAATATAATCTTCCCATTCAAAGGCGCTGTTTTAGACTCAATAAGATCAATTGCCGACTGAACTTCACCTAACGGAATGCAGCGATCAACATCAAGTTGTATTTTATGTGTGATGAAGTGCTCCAACATCATTGTAAACTTTTCACGTCGGCAAGCTTTACCAACCGAATTTTCCCAGTAACGTAAAAAGAATGTACTGAAATCGATATCGTGATTTTTCGCATATTCGAAAAAGCGTGGCTCATAACACTCTAGCGAAAGAGTTCCGTAGTTAATAAAGCGCCCTTTATTGCCGAGCGTGCAGATGAGCTTAGTTCCTGCTTTTCCACCTATTGCATCAAAGGCGACGTTTGGTTCGGGCAAACCAAGGCTCTGAATTGCGGAGGTTAAGTCACCTTTTGCATCCAACACATAGCTTGAAGCATATGGATATTTTTCTGGCTGTGAAGTGACGACGATGAGTTTGAACCCCAGTGAAGATGATAGTTGGAAAAAAATCTTACCTATTGCTGAACTGCCTGCATTGATGATCACCACATCCTCTTTGGTCAGCTGAGCAATTTCCGTGGTGATAACCCAAGCGGTCAACGCATTTATATATAATTGGCATGCGTAGCCATTTTCTAGGCCTTGAGGGATATAGAAGAGGTTATCTGGCGATACATCGACATATTTCTGCCATGTTCCACTTGTCGCGACCAGAACTCGCTGATTTAAGGGGAATTCGGCATGTTTAGATTCGATCACCGTTCCTACCGCTTCAAATCCAGGGACTCGGGGAGGTTGATGACTATGCTTATACTGACCTACGCCATGAATGGATAACAAATCACTAGGGTTGATATTGGTTGCTTCAACTCGAACTCGAATTTTATCTGCAGCTAGCTCCTCTAAAGGTACATTTTCTACTTTCAGTGACTCTTGCGGTTGACCGAAACGGAACTGGTTAATTCGAGTGTTTTGTTTAATGTCAGTCATTTGGGTCACTTAAATAAATTTACGAGTATGGCGGCAGTGCGTTAGTTAGCTTGGTCATACATTAGAGGTAATCATTTGGATTGGTGGACAACCACCGAGCCGGTCGTCTTGCGCCAATTTTGAACCTGTATACGAACTACAGCAAGTTTTTTGTAATGTTTAAGCGTGAACCTTTCCTTTTCACATTCTTATTGCAAGTAGAGCGACTAAAGCTTGGTACTTTTTGAACGATGTTAATGGGAATACCTTTTCTGTAATCAGTCCCGCCCAGTTATTTAGGCTGTCAGATGTAAAACTTACCATGGCGTAATATGCACATTATTAATCCTCTTCTCACTTATTATCTTCTACATCAACAGCGTACTTAACTCGCTTAAAATGTAGAGGTATCAACATGAAAAAATTATTACTTGCCGTCACTATTGCATCACTATCAGCTGCTGCTTCAGCATCCATTGAAACAAAAGATTGGCACAACCTGGCTTCACCAGAAGCACAGCAGTTTGCGAAAGAAACTATAGTATTAGATTTTTACGCCTCACCTAGCGCAGTTGGCTTCACTGAAGATTCTGAGGTCGCTCAGTATATTGACCTTGCTCATGAGCGTGGAGTGACAGGAGCATCGGTTACTATTGCCGCTCCCCATACCCCAAACATGTTGGCTTTTAAGTCTGAGCACGCCAAGTGGACAAAAGCGTCAGCTTCGGCCAAAACACCGATTCGTTATGTAGAGAGTGTTGAAGACTTCCAATTAGCTCATGAGAATGGCGAATATGCGGTGATGTGGGCGAGTCAAACATCGATGCCAATAGAAGGGGATGCGTCAAATGTCGCGGTAATGGCAGAGCACGGTATCAAGACCATGCAGCTGACATATAACGAAACCGAGCTTACAGGTTCTGGTGTTATCTCGATGATCAATGGTGATAAGTCAGGGCTAACTGCGTTTGGTAAAGAGGTGATTGATGAAATGGTTAAGCACGGTATCACCGTCGATTTATCCCATACGTCACACTACACCACGACCGGTATTACTGATTACATGCAAACGCACCACAAAGGTGTGCCAGTTATCTATTCACATTCACCTGTTGCTTCTACTTATGGTTGTGAACCGMACGAAACGTTAAGTGAAACCAAACAAAGAATGGCAGAGAAAAAGCTTCAGAAAGATCACCCAGACTACCGACTGTCAGCGTGTTACCGACTTATTTCAGATGAACAAGCGGAGACGGTTGCAGAAATGGGCGGCGTGGTCGCGGTTACCGCAACAGAATTTATGATGGATGGTATTTGGCCTGAAGATATTTCACCAAAACAATTTGCTGAGATGATCGATGGCGCAGTTAAAGTGGCGGGTATTGACCATGTGGGTATTGCAACTGATGACATGATGACAACAGCAAAAGTAGTGCCTTTTGCCGTAGCTAACTCAGACAAATATGCAGATAACGGATACATGGTTGATGCGTTTAACAAAGGTGCGACAGGCTGTGCTGAGCTATCAAAGCACATAGCGGGTGTTGTCGATGCGCTATGGAAAATGGGCTATTCAAATGAAGATTTAGCCAAGCTATTTGGCGGTAACCTAATGCGAGTTTATGAGCAGACTTGGACGCCAAAATCTTAATTGCTTCATCCATTAACATTGCCCACATCAGAGTGGGCATTTTTCTAAGGTCACTTCCTAAAGGGTGTTCTATTGAAAATAAGAATGGCGGGAAATGACAAGTTTGAATTTTCACTCACTCTATCATAGCGACAAACAGGCAGTGATAAAGTGAATGAGTTGAGAGGCACTATGACAGTTGAAGTTCCGGTTCTACCTAAACCATCGTTTCTAGCAAGGCATAAAGTGAAATTTATGGTGCTGTTAACGTTAGCCATTATTGCACTAGGGGCTGTAGGTTTAAGCTCTGCCTTTGTGATTCATCATACTGATATACCAGACTCTTACTGGACTACCACATCGGTACTAAAGCCCAAATTACTCGACACTCCAGTATTCATTGGTGCTTTAACCATGATGACGGTGACCACCATTGCACTCGTATTGTGGGGATACTGGAAACTTCATTCATTACCTAAAAAGCATTCTGCACATACAGGTCAGCCAAAGTTAGTATTTTGGCTATGCATGCTAGGTTTCTTTTATGGTTGGTTATGGATAGCGGCCATCATCATTGTTGTTATTGACTGGGAAAAATTGTCGAACGCTATCAAGAGGCTAAGTCACTAATGAAAGAGCTACTGTATCCTTATATTTTTATTTGCTGGTTATTACTTAAGACAGGCATTGTGAAGAAAACAGCGACCAGCTTAACCACAATGGCCATTATCGGTATCGTTATGAATGTGGCGGTGTTTTTTGGGCATCGTTTTTATTCTCCGGTAGACCTTACTGACTCATCGGTTGTGCGCGCGCAGTCAGCGATTTTAAGCCCAGTAACGGAATCCATTGATAAGTACTATGTTGACCATAACGAGAGAGTAAAAGAAGGCCAATTACTTTATACCCTTGTGAGTGATGAGCAAGAAAATACCATTGATCAGCTTGAAGCGGATATTGGTAGCAAGAAAGCTAAATTTGAGCAAAGCAAAACGGATTTGGAAAGATTAGAGAAACTAAAAAACAGCGTTGCTGAGCGAGATATTGATACTCTGAAAAGTGAAATCGAAGGCTTTGGTTTCGATATAGCATCACTGGAAGCCAAGCTTGCTCAAGCCGAGTATGAGTTGAGTTTATTAGAAATCAGAGCACCATTTGATGGCGCAATTACAAGGCTAGATACTGCAGAAGGTTCCCGTGTCGGTAACCTACAAATTTGGAGTACCGAAAACAAGATATTGGAAATGCGTATTCCTGATCAGCTATGGAATCGTGTTAAGCCTGGTCAATTTGCAGAGTTCTATGTTGATGCTTATCCCGGACATATTTTTAGAGGGCGAGTCCACTCAACCACATTGGCAACAGGCGAAGCGCGAGGCAGCCATTTAAGCCAAGAGCCTGGCGTTGCGCAGCAATTGATGAATAACTCGAATAATTTAGGTCGTACTGTGCTTATTGAGTTTACCGACCCTGAGGGGATCGAGATTCCTATTGGAGCGAGAGGCTCAGCTTGGATTGCTACGGAGAAGCCATTTGCCTTACTTGGTCCTATCGATATGTTGGGTGCTGCAACCTTAAGGCTAAAAGCAATGAAGAGTTTCCTAGGGGCGTTCTAACATTACCACCTTTAGATTTAACCTGCGTTACTTAAGATGAGTTTCGCAGGTTTTTTTACGCCACTGCAATGGTGTGATGTTTTCAGATTTTTTGAATGCACGTATAAATTGCGATGTGTCAGCGTAGCCTAAGTGTTCAGAAATATCAGAGATTGATGCATTCCTCTCACTCATGACACGCTTTGCAAATTTCATATTTAACGACTCTTTTATTTTTCTGTAACTGCTCGCTTCTTTGCCTAGATATCGTTGAATCGTTCGCGGTGGTATTTCAACCACTTCACTGAACTCGACTAAACTCAAATCCTGTCGGCCAATATAACTTTCAAGTGCTGATGAGACTTGTGTCGTGAAAGGTTGCGCTTGATTTTCCCACCTTTGCTCTAACCCCATTTCGCATGACCTATCTTTTAGATCATAAAAAATAGCGGTATTCGCTTGCCCCATAAACTGTGGCGTATCGGTGGAGATATTGAGTTTATCTAGCCCTTCTCTAGTTTGAGATAATAGGTGGTACTTAGATGGGAGTAAGAGGCCGCCGTATTCTTGGGTCATGACATGGTGTGCGACGCAAATGGCGTAAAGCTCCTCAACAAAACTAAACGGCTCAATGCCTTCAAGTGTCAGCTCTAAGCATGTTGTTATTCCACTCCCCTTTAATTCTGGAAGCTTAAGCTGAGCTCGCTGAATAGGGAGCAGAGCTGAGAGGTGGTTTAGTGTTTTGGGTGATCCAAGATTCTCAAATTGCTTCACGTAAGTATCAGCCCCCTGTTGAATGAAAGCGATAAAGTCATGGTGGGGGAGTTGCTCAAATGCGCTGTGTAATAATCGTGAGAAAACAGTGAATGGGATGGATTGAGCGGAAGTAGAGTCCAAATAAATAGGTAAGTTGGCTTGATTTACCATTGGCCAAATATTCTGAACAAAAGGCTTCAGTTTGTCGATTTGAATCATGGCCGCGGATTTATGAATTAGCGGAATATTCTTATCCATATAGCTTCTTACCTAATTACTTTCTCTGGTATCCAATTCGTATCTTAGTTGTTTTACATATGCCACACAATCTCACAATGTAGACCAGCTGGTGCGCCAAAATATCGATTTTTATTGATAGTGTGATTTTATGAGTCTTGTTCTATATCATTCAAATTCAGTGTGTTAGATTGATTATGTTAACAACCTGACTACAAGTGTTCAGGTTGAAGAAACGCGAGGGAGTGCTTTATGGTATTAAAATGCCGTACTTTATTTTTGGTCTTCTCTATATTGTTGAGCTCAAACACCTACTCTGCTCAAGTGTGGGGGTGGGGGGATTTAGTGTCTGAGGAATCCAAATCTTTTATCGACCCGTTTGCTCGTTTTTCTGCCATGCAAAAGTACGATTTGTTGAATGTTATGGCTTATTTAGAAAGTGATAATGATCCCGAATTGAAAACAAAATATGACATTGCGATTCAACGGTTTAGCGATTTCAATATTGATATTCTAGAACTAATAGAGCAGCGTTCAGAAATCGCTAAACAACGAAAGTTAGCGCAAAGTACGATAAACCCTGAATTGATTGGGAAAAAGGGGCGTTTACCCGGTTACATCGTACCGTTAGAAATGGATGGCGTGTTGGTTACTCAATTTTTGCTCGTCCCTACGGCGGGAGCTTGTATACATACACCACCGCCACCGGCCAATCAAATCGTCTTAGTTACGCCTAAAGAAGGCATTGAGCTACTCAGCTTATACACCCCTGTATGGATTGAAGGGGAATTAAAATCGGACAGCAGTCAATCAGATGTCCAGTTATCAGATGGTATCGCAGAGGTCGATACCGTATACACCATGCTAGCAACTTCAGTAGAGCTTTATAATTAAAGGTAAAAGGATATGCTTAAAAAATTATCAGCGTCACTCATCTCATTAGCCATAATGACTAGTTCGGCTTATGCCAGCCAAGAAAGCAAAACTTGGGAGTCATCAGATAAGGCTAAAAACTTTGTTAAAGAGTCATTAGTCATGGATATGTACGCATCACCATATGGAGCGGGGTGGACGGAAGATAAGCAAATGGAAGAGTACATTTTCCGAGCTATGGATACTGGCATCACAGGTTCAAGTGCGACTATCGCCGCGACTTACTACACCTTTGAACAATTTGAAGCAGAGTTGGGGAAATGGCGTAGTGTTATCAATAAGCACCCTGAAGAAATGGTGATCGGCTATTCGGTCGATGACATCAAAAAAGCGTACGAAGAAGGTAAGTATGTTTTTGTATGGGAATCTCAAACTCCAACCATTTTGAATGGTGACCTCAACAAAGTTGCAACAGTAAAGGCTATGGGGATCAACACCATGCAATTGGTATACAACGGTCGCTATCGTACAGGCTTAGGTGTGATTGAATCATTGCATTACGATGATATCGGTTTATCGGACTGGGGACGTTCACTGATTGATGAAATGGTTGAGCACGGTATCTTGGTAGATATGAGCCATACATCTTATCAAACTACTATGGATATCATGAGCTACATGGAAGAGAAGCACCCTGGTGTACCTGCGGTGTTTTCACATTCAGGACCTGCTGGTTTGTATGACTGTAGCCCAACAGAAAAAACAAGAAAGGATGCATTGGCACCTTGTTATCGCTTAATTACGGATGAGCAAGCGTTACGCGTTGCTAAGATGGGCGGCGTGGTGAGCCCTACCTTTACGGAGTGGATGTTGGATGGTGTGTTCCCTGATGACATTACGCCAGCGCAAGGCGCAGATATGCTAGATTACTACGTGAAACTGGTGGGTATTGATCATGTTGGTATCGCAACGGATGATATGTTTAGTACAGCCTTGGTTAAGACATTTGCTAAAAACAGCCCACAAAGCTATAACGACTTTGGTTACATGCTTGATGCGTTCGATCGCGGTGCAGACAGCGGTGCAGAATTAGCGAAGTACCTACCAGCATTGACCGACGAGCTGTGGAAACGCGGTTATTCAAATGAAGATATTCAGAAGATCTATGCGGGTAACTTAATGCGAGTTTGGGAACAAACTTGGTAATCTGCAACAGAAGTTAGCTTAATGCCACTGTTTATCTACAGTGGCATTTTCTTGCGTTAAACATGCTGTTTTCAGCCTTTTCCTCGCTAAATCAAGCGACAAGTAACTTTCTTTTGTTCCAACACCGTTTTTCTATTTCATGGTGGTGTTGGCGTAAAGTGCCTGTTTATGAGGTGTGATTTAGCAATAATGACCAAGGCTCAAACACCTTCGGAATGTTTTATGAATCTTAAAAATGATATGCACCCATCAAATCAGCATCAATATAATTTCAATCAGGCTCTAAAATTTAGTGCTCTCGCTGCTTCTATTGCTCTATCTATTGTTCCGGCAGTGGCTTTCGCTAGTGCAAATTTCGGAAGCCCAGATTCAGTCGACAATACACTTTCCGAAAATAATCGAGATAAAAAAAGCTGGCGAGAAAACCTGGAGAAAAACCATAACTTAACGTTTGGTTTAGACTACCAAGCTCTAGGACTTAGCGCGTCAGATCCTGTTCAAGGGGGTGTAGACCAAGCCTCTTCTGGGGTGGCTCGTTTTTACGGTTCGTGGAACCTAATTGGAGTGGATTCCGACAATACAGGTGGCATTGTATGGAAAGTGGAACACCGGCATGCCTATGGCGATATGACGCCTAAAGAATTTGCATTTCAAGGTAACTTTACTGGTGCGGGCAATGGTATTGGCTATGGTGGGATGATTGCTCCGGCATTCAGTGACCAAGGTACTCGTTTGACCAACTTGTATTGGAAGCAAAAGTTCAATGGCGGTGATACGTCGTTTATGATGGGTTACTTAGACACTACTGATTACGTTGATGTGTACGCATTGGCAAGTCCTTGGAACGGCTTTACTAACCTTGCATTTAGTACAGGAGCAGGAGCCATAGGGTTACCTGATGATGGTATTCTGGGACTAGCTGTAGGGCATATGTTAACCGATAACTTTTACACCATTGCAGGCGTAGCCGATKGTAAAGGTCAGTCGGATAAGCCGTCTGATGGTTTTGATACTYTGTTTAATGACCACAAACTGTTTACTACGTTCGAGTTGGGCTGGACTGCTTCAAAAGAACAAATCTATACCGATAATATACATATGACTTTTTGGCATTTAGATGCTGGGACTCAGCATAGTCTAGTCAACGGTGAAAGCGGTCAAGGGGTCAATTTCTCTGCAAGCTTTATGGCGACGCCACAAATTATGCCATTCCTACGTGGTGGTTTCTCTGAAGGGGACGTGGCTCTGTACGACAAGTCTATTACTGCTGGTGTTGGGTATTTCGGACTGAGTGGCGCGAAAAACAACCTCGGATTTGCACTGAACTGGAGTGAAGTGAATGAAGGCTTTTCTAATGTAATGAAAGGTATTAATTCAGTGACTGATTCGAATCATTCTCAACTAACCAGTGAACTGTATTACAAGATGGCTTTAGGTGAGTTCGTCGAATTAACTCCAAATCTTCAATATATTAAAGACCCGGCTTTCTCAAATGAAAGCAATACATGGGTGGCAGGTATAAGAGCAAGAATCATCATTTAGAAATCTGACGCCTATTGATTTTAGTTCTGCTCTGCAGACGGTGACCCCGCTATTTGTGGCGGGGTCACCGTATATCTCTATAAATAAAATGAACGCGTGAATCTAATCTAAGAACTCCATAACAACAGATGTCAGCGCTACAGTCCCTGTTGGTACTGCGCCTTGTTCAACGATGAACCTAGGGTTGTGGTTGATCACTGCTGGCATCTTATTTTCATTGATAAACCCGTCCCAAGTAGATTGCTTTGCTGCGCCAACCTCAACATAAACAATAGGTACTTCAGGGTAAGGGTGAGACAGCATATGGAAATCTTCAGAGCCCATCACTGGCGGGAAACCCGCGTAAACACTCTCTTTACCTAGAGCTTCTTTCATTGCATTAGCCGCGATTTTACTTTCAGCTACGGGGTTAATTACCGGGGTAGAGTAACCTTTCATTTCGTAGTTTGGCATCTTGTCTTCAGGCATTCCGTACATGCGAGCGACGTTGTCGGTAACGTCTTTGATGCCTTTAAGCATCGCATCTCTTTCTTGAGTTCGGAACCACCGCAAGTTTAGCTTTAACGTCGCGCTGTCTGGAATGATATTGTTCTCTGTACCTACATCAATAGCGCCAATTGTTAGAACTGCCGGTTCACCTTGGTCTGTCATGCGAGAGACAACGGTCTGGTAACCAATAACGGACATTGCAGCCATTACTACAGGATCTTTAGCGGCATGAGGAGTTGAGCCATGACCTCCAACACCTTGGATAGTGACATCAATTTGATCGGTTCCTGCCATTCTTCGGCCGTCGCTTATAGCCACAGCGCCTTCAGGGAGTACTGGGTGAGTATGACCGGCTATTAAAATATCCGGGACAGGTACTTTGTCATAAAGGCCATCTTTAACCATAGCGGTTGCTCCCATGATCATCTCTTCTGCTGGTTGAGCAACCAAAATGACCGTCCCTTGCCATTGGTCTTTCCTTTCGACTAATTGCTTCGCCATACCAATAAGCCAGGTAGTGTGGGCGTCATGTCCACATGCGTGCATGGCATGGATGTCGTTGCCAAAGCGGTCAAGACTCATTTTTTGAGAGCGGTAGGGAAGGTCGGTTTCTTCTCTAATTGGCAGAGCGTCCATATCAGCACGAAACATAACGATAGGGCCTTCGCCATTTTTCAATACTCCGGCTACACCTGTGCGTGCAATGCCTTCGTGAACTTCAAAGCCTAGTTCTTTTAATTCTGTCGCGACCAATTCCGCGGTTTTGAACTCCATGAAACCGATCTCAGGGTTGGCATGAATGTGTTCAAAGATCTCTACTAACCGAGGTGTATCCGCTTCGACAGATTCCAAAATAGACGTTTCAGAAGCGAAGCTAGCTCCACTCCAAAGGCCTGTCGTAATGATTAAAGTAAGCAATGATTTTTTCATGGTAACCCCTTAATGAGACGATACTTTCAGCAGAGACACCTTTTGAATTTGGCTTCTTCGCTCTAGTTACGATCAATATACGGGGTAAAGCCAAACCTACTAACTCCATTATGACGGACGGAATCCTCACTTTTAATTATGAAGTAGGAACTAAACCATCCAGGCGGTGAATTAGTTACTTTCTGGATATTGCAGGGAGGTAAATCGTTTAACGTAGGATTCGATAGTAATCATGACCGATTTTTTGACTTCCATAATTTGCTTAGAGTGTGGGTTCCACAACGCAAAAGAGAACTTCAAGCCTGCTTTTAGCTCGTCGACCTCAATAGGTTGAAGGCTTTCTGTTATGTACTGTGACTCGGAGAGAACTCTGGGTAACCAGGCCCACCCAAGGTCGTCTTGTATTAATTTGATCACCAGAGCTAATTGATCGACTTCTTCATGAATGGCGGAAACTAGAAGCTTTTCTTTTAATCCTTCATCGGTAAACGCCCGTAATATGAATTGTCTCGTTGTGCGTAGTGCATTTAAAGCTTCTGTAGGGGGGAGTTGTGATAACTCTCCCCCTTTTTTAACGAAAGGTAAGAAATCGACATGACCGAGGAAAGTGGAATCTTTGCTGTACATTCCTTTCCCTTTATCAATCATGACTAAACCAAAATGAATGTCGCCAGTGGAAACCCCTTCCTCAATTTGATCTTTTGTTCTCACCAGAAAGTTCACCTTCATATTTGGGAAGTCTTTCGCAAGCTGCGCTCTGATTGAAGAAAGGAGTTGGTGTGGCGTCATACTCGGATACGCAAAGTTGATGCTTTCTAATCCGCCGTAGGAAAGACTTAGTGCGATATTGTCGAAGATTCGAGATTGTTCGATGGTCGATTTAGCATAATGGTAAAGAAGCTTCCCTTCTTCTGTCGGTTCAACAGTTCGGCCAATACGCTCGAAAAGCATAACTGCTAACACATCTTCTAGGTTGGTAATAACTTGGCCTGTTGTCGTGCGATGTTTATTGAGCTTAGCGGCAGCTTTACTGAAAGAGCGTTCTTCATAAACGGTGACAAAAGCGAGTAGCTGTTCAATGCTAAAGTTCATAAGTTGTACTCTATTAATACCAAGTTCGTTTGATGTGTTGTGAATGGCTTCGGTCGTTAGAAACCTGAACCGTTCGAAATAGCGCGCTCAGGTTAAACACTTAACATTGCTGTTTTGACTAACGATCACAACTGGATATCAATTTTATACTGTATCTAGAACAAATCAGCTAGCGCATTATTTACCACGGGTGATACGTTGAAACCAATCATGAAGTCAGGTCGGGTTTTCTCATCTTTTTCGACATAGTAGTTAGCTTCGAATCCAAGCTTCCAAGGTTTGCCTCCCATAACAACGGTTTTACTTACGTTAACGTTAATAGGGATCTCTGCCTGATCGTTGTTCCAGTCATAGGACATCATAGGCGAAGATCCTAGCGTCCAACCACCACCAATAATCTTCACGTAAAATAGTTGCAGAGATGTTTTATTGATGTCTTCGCTACCTTCAATACCATTGGTTACACCCCATAGATGACTTGGGAATGCGCCAAAGACATGTTCTTGAGTCGCTTTACCAAGCATTATTTCAGGGCCTATTGCAAATTGATCTGCACTAAACTCTTCGCTTCCTGTTGGAAGTTGAGCGAACACACCGAACGCAGCAATATTTCCGTTATCCAGTTTTGGTGCGTAAGCCAAATCAAAGGCAATATCACCAACTCCAGAATGAGTAGCGTTACCTGAGCCACCTTCCAAGTTATTTGAAATAAATGGTATTGCTGGGCGAAATATAACCTTATCACCATTCTCTAATGGAAAAGGAAGTGCTGGCTGAAAAAGCGTTGTAAAGCTGTCGCCACCTTGTTCATAGCCAGAGTTATATTGAAACTTGAAGTTCAATGCAGCAAGAGCTGTGTTCGGGTTAGCAAGCTCCTTGGCAGCTTCTGCTGCGATATCTTTATCACTTTTATTTTCTAAGTCTTGAGCCACAGATAAGCTTGGGAAGGTAAGTAACCCAGCTGAGAGGGCGATGCACGCGAGTTTCAAAGAGAGTGTTTTGTTAGGCATAGTTAGGGTGCTCAAGGAGTAGAATCAGATTGGAGGAAAAGGAATTCAGTCAATGTTATTTAGCGACGTATTGATAAGCTTTTACGATGACCCAATATATAGATTTGACGATTACCTTAGATACGCTAAAAGCAAACTTCCCAATGGAAAGAGAAAGTTCGCCAGCGACAGCAAGGCATTGATATATATCTGAGTGTTTAAATTCGTTAATGGTCATAGTTGTTTCCGTAGTCATGGTTAATGAGAGTATTTTAAAATACTCACCAATAGATAATTGCCATGTTGCGCCATCGCAATAAGTAACAATCCATAACCCCTATAAAAAAGCCCCGAGTATTGCTCAGGGCTGGCTTTAAGTGACAAGTAACCTTTGCTTAAGCGATTAGATAAACACTCTTGCTCTAACACCAAATACCCAAGCACTGCTTTCTGAAGATAGGGCCGGGTCTTTGATATATTGAATATCTGGAGTGATTTGTAAGTAATCAGTCAGCTGCATGTTGTAGTAGATTTCAAAGGCAGATTGGTCATCCCCACCGAATGCGACTTCATTCGTTTCAGACCAGTTAATAGCAACACCTAGGTTATTTTTAGGAGCACCTAGACCAAAGTAGCCAATACCTGCACTAAGTGATTTGTCATAAAGAGCAACATCGCCTTCTGAAACACCGCCACGTATGAACGGCATTATTTGAGGGGTAGCGAACCAACTTGCAGAGAAGTTCACACCACGGCCACCTTCGCCAGTCTTATTGCTGTGTTGTGTATCTTCACCAAAATCCCACAACGTAATATGGAAATTATCGGTGTAGATTTGTTCTTGAGATGCGGTCCAGCCCAGTTCTAAAGTGGTAAAAAATTCACTTTCATCTTTAACTGTATTAAAGCCATCGAAAATATCATCTGATTGTCCATTCGCGTCGGCTACCCCTGCTACAGCATAGAAGTTATCCGTAAACATGTGACCTGCCGAGATAGCTAGAATTCCGTCATCCGGTAATCCCATCGCTCCTGCACCAGTAGAGAATGCAAGGTTTGTGAACCCAGACCACGGGCTTGCTAGGGCATAGGTATCGACATAATCCGTGACATCTTGCCAACCGACAATCAATGATGTTTTACCGCCGTTGAATTTTTGTTTCCAGTGAAGGTTAGTCACTCGGAAATGTTGGTCGCTATAGGCTGGCGCAATCATACCGACGTATCCAATCTGATCGTTTGGATCAATGAAACCGAATGATTTTGGGGCTGAATCGGTATAGGCATGACGATGTTCTACTTTCCAAACAATACCGCCTGTGTTGCCAGTCTCTTTTCCTATTAGGTCCCAAGAGCCATAGAAGCGAGCTATACCAGAAGAGCTATTGACCTCTTTACCGTTTTTTCCGTCAGGAGAGCTAACACCGAGCGCAAAATAGTCTGCACCAAATGTAATGCCGTCATTGGCTAAGCCCTCTCTCCAACTTTGCTTCTGGCGAGTATTTTCTGCAATGGTATTTTCTACAGAATCTGGACTCTCAAAATTTGCGCCAGCTACAGCGTTAAAACTGACTAATGGGAAAAGAAAAGAATAAATTACATGTTTAGTGTTTAGCATTTGGCACCACTTCTATTCAATCGTGTTATCTGATATTGGCTTCTACGAGCTTTGGTTATTGCGTATATAAATTAACGTTTGTTGCATCCATAGCGTAAATGGTTGAAACCTCTGAATCGCCATCGACATAGCTAATGTCCAAGGTTGAGTCTTGAGCTGTTAGCTTCCCTTCTATCCACATTGGAGTTGACAGGGACTCTACTTCCACACCTTGTGGGTAGTTCACCAAGATCATTTGGTTGGCTGGTGGAGGTGGGGTATGAATACAAGCACCAGCCGTTGGAACAAATAAGAACTTGGTGACCTTTGTGCCGTCGAAGTCGATTGGCGTGATAAAGCCAGGAACTCGATGAGTTTCGTCAAGAACCTTAGGGTTTGCTTCTGTCGCGAGTGTCTTTCTTTGAACTGTGATTTGTTCTCTAACTGATAATAAATACTCAATATCTACACCCGCTTTTTCCAATCGAGTTTTCGATTGAGTGTATTCATTTAAAAGCTCGTTTGATGGTGATTTGTTAGGGTCACCCTCTACTTCCATGTACTTGACTATGTATGACAAATCATCAAGTTGGTTGACGTTTAGAAGTTCAAATGGGTCTTCAATAGTTTGCATGTTTGGGCGCAGTTCGTCCCAATAGGTGTAAGACACCTCGCTAGAATGAGATGCCATTGAAAAGGCACATAGAATAATGCTTAAGAAAAACTGTCGACTCATAGAAATCATGTTCAAAACAACCATAGAAAATGAAAGGTAACGAATGTGCAAGAGGCGAGAGTAGGCAAGAGCCTACTCTCGTTTTTGGCTATAGGGTGTTTTTGTAAACTTTCCCGTCTTTCATGATGTACTGGAACTTCTCTTGGTATTGATTAAGCACTTCAATATCTTCAAGTGGATTACCATCGATTAAGATAAGGTCAGCGTAAGCGCCTGCTTCAATCTTACCTAAAGAACCATATTTATAAGGGTTCATACCACCACTCCAGCTCAACACTTCAGCGGCATTAGAAGTACCCATTTTCATGATATCGAATGGTGTGAAGCCAGCTTTTTGCATGTAAGTCATGTTTTCAGCTTGAGCCATATTGTAAGCAGGGCCGAACATATCACCGCCTGTTACAACTAGAATTTCGTGTTTCTTAGCCCATTTAAACATTTGCAATGCGCCTTCATACACGCTTGCTGCTTTTGTCTTTTGATCAGCGCTGAAGAAGGTGATGGATTCAGGATCTGCGAATGCTTTAAGTGACATTACGGCCTGTGCAGATAGAGCAACGCCTTCTTTTTTCATTCGCTTAATCGTATCTTCAGATACTAAGAAGTTGTGTTCAATAGTACGTACGCCAGCATCGATAGCGCGATTCACTGAGCGATCGTGGTACGCATGCACGGTGACATAAGTACCGTAATCTTTAGCTACTTCTACAGCTGTCTCTAGTTCTTCTACTGACATTTGAGTGGTGTGGATAGGGTCAAATTCACTCGCAACACCGCCACCCGCCATGACTTTAATTTGGGTAGCACCTGCTCGTAAGTTTTGACGTGCCGCGCGACGAACTTCAGTTTTGCCATCTACGATGTAACCAAAGCCATGGCGTTCAAGATCATCTACATCACCAGGACGGTCGTTAAAGTTACCAGTGTCTGCGTGACCACCTGTTTGACTTAAGAAACCACCCGATGGGTAGATTCTTGGGCCATCAATAAGTCCGTTGTTTACCGCTTTTGCTACACCAAGAAGGTTACAACCTGCATCACGTGCTGTTGTGAAGCCTTGGTCTAAGTACTGCTGCATTGAAACATAAGTACGAGCACCCATCGCCATTTGGTCGTAACCCGCTTTACCCACTAACATACCTTCTTGAAGGCATAAGTGAGAGTGCATGTCGATTAAGCCTGGGATCATGGTTTTACCTTGACCGTCGACAACCGTTGCATCACCAGCATCAATGGCTGTTTTTGAAATCTTTTCAATTTTGTTATCGACAACAAGAACGTGGTGGTCTTCGTATAGTTTATCTTCTGTACCATTAAAGATATCGACGTTGGTAATTAGGGTTGACGCAGCGTTTACAGAGAACGCTAGAGTACAAGACACAGCAACTGCTGAGAGCTTAAGAATTTTATGTTTCATTGAAGCACCTTTAGGGTTATCCATGCGTGTAGCTAAACTACATCGCGTAACATTCCATACAAAAAATTGTGTTACGAAGTTAACGCTATCACACCGCCAAAATGAACAAGGCAGTAATGAACAATTAACATTCAATAACTTAGTAGGGATATTCGCATTTTTCAATACGGAATAATTGCCATTAGGTGACAGAGAGGAAAGGTGTTTGTGAGAGGTTAGCGAATCCTATTTTTGAATTTGGAACGGTATTCTCTTGGAGTCATATGCATCAAGCGTTTGAAAGCGCGTGTGAAGTGGGCAGAGTCCGAATAGCCCATTTTACTCGCGACTTCAGTTATTGGTAGTTGGTCACATTTTAATAATTGGATTATCTGATTAAATACCATTTCTTCAATGACTTGGCTGTATATTACGTTGTGTTCTTTGAGTCTTCTTTGAATGGTTCTAACGTTGATATTTAATATTTCCGAGGCGATCTTTATAGGCAGTTTACCCATAGAAACGTACGGTTGAATGGCAAGCTTGAAGGTGTCTAAAAAGTTACCCGGAAGTATCTCATACGGAATTGTTGATTCATTTGAGGTTTGCTTTAAAAACACGGGTTGGCTGAGAATATCATCTGGGATATGAATCGCTGTGGTTGGCCTACTGCAGTAAAACTGAGTGCTTTCCAGTCCTGGTAAACGCGAAAACTCATAGGCACTTTCTGTTCTTACTCCAATTTCCTCTGGTAACCAAGCACCTTGAGTTAAGGTAGTGAGTAACTCACAAAGAAAGGTAACGGCGAACATCTCACCGTACTTAAACCAAATTTCATCAGCTTCTTCTTTGTCCCTTACTAACCATACTTTTTCCCCTGCTTCTTGCGTGTAAACAAGTGCATTAGATGATGTACTTTTTAGTAGTTGAGAGAACTCGTTGAGCGTAGCTTGTAATGATTCATCTGTGGTGAGCAGACTAACAAACTTGGGTACATAGATTAGACGACAACTGTCGGATATTAAGCGGGCAAAATCATCGATTTTCATCCGACTTCCGAGTATTTGTATTAGGTTTTTGAGCGTTGTTTCCGGCAGGTATTCATACTGACTGTTTGGGTTAAATAAATCATTTGGGATTTGCGCCTGCCTAAGAAGAGAGTAGAAATCTTCGTGGTATTCACCAAGTAAACCGACAAAATATTTAACGTCTTCGCGCTTAACCAAAGGGATCGCTTGGCTCTTTGAATGTGGAGTGTTGGTCATATAAAGGATCCCATAATTAGAACGACTTTGTGACGTTTAAAATATCTTGAGGCTTATATGTTTGTAAAGCTTAGTTATGGTTACTTGCTGGCTTGTTAATCACCATTGCTATCACAAGCTCTTGTTGATGGATTTTGCTTAGATAAGTAGTTAGGAAGAGAAGGGTGGTTCAAACAATGAACCACCCTTGTTGAGTTACTTCTTATAGACTCCTGTAAACAGTCAAGTGCTTACAAGAAACTGGCGATGTTCAGCCCAAAATTAAACGCAAGTCAGAAAAAATGGAACACCGGAGGCTCATGCATTAAGAAATTTTGATGCGAGATATTCCAAGCGTAAGCGCCTGCTAAAGTGAACACAACATAGTCACCGATATCGATATGCTCGATAGTTTGATTTCTAGCAAGTACATCTTTTGGAGTACATAACTGGCCAACTAAGGTAGCTGTCGAATGGTTTATAGGATGTGACAATGCGGGCTGCTGCTTACTTTTCACGATAGCAAAAGGGTGGTCATGACTTTGTGCTGCCGGTGTACGGAAATGGTGCGTACCGCCACGAGCAATCACAAAGTTTTCGCCAAGGTTTTGCTTTATATCCAAGACTTCCATTACGTAATAACCGCAAGGAGCAGAGATGTAGCGACCACATTCAAAGCGCAGTTTCCAATCTTGTAGTTGTTCCTTGGCAATCAGGAACTCTAACTTGTCGCAAAACTCTATCCATGGGAAATGTTGCTCAGAGTTTTGATAATTGATGCCCATACCTCCACCGAGGTTGATAGTCAGTTCATCAAGTGAAAATGCCTTTTTCCACTCTTTGACTACTTGGAAATAACGCTGCATCAAGGCGAGGTGCCGTTCGACGTCAAGTTGGTGTGACATTAAATGGAAGTGGAAGCCTTTTAGCTTCACTAACGGGAAATCACGTAGATACATTAACGCGTTGCTTAGCTCACTTTCATCCAAACCAAACGGGGTAGGTTTACCCCCCATGGCTAACTTGCTGAGCGTGATGTCGCCAATGTCGATGTTCATGCGCAGGAAGATGGAAGCAGTACGGTTCAATTTCTTGGTCAGTGCGCCGATGCGTTGTAATTCAATGAGACTTTCGACATGAATAGCATCGACATCGAGCTGGACAGCCTGTTCTAATTCACTTGGCATTTTCCCTGGACCACCGAAGATTAGTGGTTTGTTGAGTTGTTGCTGGTGGAGGTGAGTAAGCTCTCCGCCTGATGCCGCTTCAAAACCATCAACATAAGGCGCCAGTGTGCGTAATATCGGTGTTGAAGGGTTCGCTTTTGCTGCATAAAACAATTCAACGTTTGTCGGTAATACATGGCGCATCTGTTTAATGTGCAGCTCTAGCGCATTGAGGTCATAAAGATACGCGCATAGTGGCTGTGATTGTTGCTCTGCTAGTCGCTGTACTTCGTGTTCGATATGTGTAGAAAGTTGAAGGGAACTAGGCATGGCGACCTCCCGTATTTTTAGTTGGCCAAGGCGCTGTAACTTGGGTGTAGCTCGATTCTTTATCGGCACTTTGCATCAAACGAGTTGTGAAGTTGTTTTTACTTGGGAAACTGCCACCGTTGAGCAATGTAACCAGTTCAGGCTGCTTGCCATTGATAGACTGCCAGCGACCGATGGCGTTCTCTAAAGCACCCCATAAAGCTTGTTCAAGCTTTGAATTTCCTTCAGCGATAAAGAAAATGGCTTCACTGATGTTATTGATGAAGGTGCAATAACCGATACGATTCCATCCCTGCTCACGGGTGTAGTATACGGATTGACGAGCGCGCTCAGATAATAGGTTTAGTGTCTCTGGTGGCCAAAACTCAGGCAGTAGTTTGGTGCCTTCTAAGTCACGAATCCATACGCAGCATGGCATGTCATTTTCAAAACCAATGAGTGTATTTTGTAAGTGGGGTTCAAATGCGACCCCGTGTTTGAAGTAGTAGTTAAATACACCTGGAATTAAGCAATGTAAGTAGCGCTCGAACCACAGCGTTGCCACATGTTCATACTGACTGTGTGTGGTTTTGGCTTTATGTTTGAGTTGAGTAGCGATGCAACTATTCCCGTCACGGTCGTAGGCAAAGAGTGCGCCTGCTAAAGTCGGTTGCAATATATCGGTTTCACTTAATGTGAAATTTTCTCGATACAAAATACCAAACGACTCACGGGCTTTTAAGATATCAGCCTGTTGCTGCTCGGCGACGGACTCCAGATTTAGTGTGGTGGCGTAAGGTTCTGTCATCACTTTGAATACAGGGTTACGTAGTTGTTCACTTTCTTTGATTGGATGCAGAATAGAAGTCAACTGAACTGCGCTATCGAGCTCATACCATGCATTTTTTCGTACACAGTTAGTCAAACGTACATTAATAGAGAATTTAGCGAACCAGTCCATGTCTGGGTGATAAAGAGTACGCACTGATGACGTGGGCAATAGCTTTTCACCGCCTAAACCTAGCGGCGTGATTCTCCCTTGTTCGATAGCCTGTTTGACTACTGGGTTTTGCAAAATAGTGTAGCTCTCCCAAGGGTGGCAAGGGTAAAGCGTGGTGGTTACCGATTTATTCTGTTCCGGTGCGAGTTGTTTGAGCATCGCTTGCGGTGCCATTTTATTTTCTGAACTCAATACATCGAGCAGCGTGGTATCGACTTCAAACCAATATAGAGGCACCTTCGCGCCAACCTCTGGTGAGCAAGCTAGTAGGTCATCAATACTGACACCAGAGCGACTCTTTGGCGTTGGATGAAAAGTATGCCCCCACAATAATGATTGCTCCGAGGCGATAAACGCGTTGTGATGCTGAGGTGTATTATCTGAGTTGAGGAACTGCTCTGTGATCAACAAACTGTTTTCCATTTGTTCGACCAACTCGTTATTGAATGGGATCTCTAGTACTTGTTTTAGGTRGCTGAGCAAAAGTGTCAGAGTTTGCGTGGCGTCCAGTTTGCACCAACCTACGCCGGGCATTTTTGCCCAAGGTCTATCGCTGAGTTTTATTTTCCCTAATTTACTGGCGTACTCAATGGGCAAAACTAGCAGGCCGTTTTTCTGAGGTGAATTCTGGTGACGCAGGTTAATTGCAACGCATTGCTGAGAGGTATAATTTCTCTTTAATGTCTGTGGCATAGAAGGTGAATTAAAGCACCAGTCAACTTGCTCGTTTGGTATCGCGTATTCACGCAGATAGCAGTTCAGCACGCCCATAATGGTATTGAGTTGGGCTTTTTCACCATTAAGAAGTGCTTTTTTATGGTTTAGACGATCTGTATTTTCGGCTGAATGATCAGTCGGAGATAATTGAGTGTGTAACATGTTGGTGTCCAAATTTTGAATGGATGATCAACGCAATAGCAGTACCAGCACTGATCAACATAGAAAGTAAGAAAGGAACCTCAAGCCAGCCTAAGCTTGATATAAAAGACGCACTTAACCCTGCTGCAACTCCGCCCCATTTCGACATGGCATCAAAGCGTGAGAAGACTTTTCCGCTTTGTCGTCTATCAACTTGGTTTGCTAAAGCTTGGTGTAAGCCTTGATAGCAGCAGACCATGCCAAAGCCAAAGACAACACGAGCAACAATCAGTGTCGTTTGGAAAGACATTAAATGCATCGCTGCGCTGAGTGAAAGCAAGCTAAAGCCTAACCACAAAATACGGTGCGGGTGATGGCGGTTAACCCATTCTGAGAACAAGGGAACTTTCCCGGCAAAGAGCAAGTAGACGCCATGTGGCATGGCGTATAAAAAGCCGATCCACGCTTGGTTAGTCACACCATATTGCTGCACATAAGGTGAGAAATAGGGGAAAGTGACGACCATGGCGAAAGCAAAGCAAAACTGTGCACCGAACACCCAATAAAGGGCACTTAACGGCTTACTTTGAATGTTTTGACCTTCTGAGGATAGTTGTCCTATTTTTGCTTTTTGTTTAGCGAATTTGCCCGATTTCACCCGATTACCTGGTTTATCCTGAGCATCGTTAGGCAGTGTTAAGGTGATAGCCAGCGCTAACAAAGGTAAAGCGGACAGCCAGAGGTACGCGTTTAATGGGTTAGTATCTGACAAGCTCCAACCTAGCCCTATTGGCGCTATGATTAACGCCAAACGGGCAGAAATCTGGGTTTTATTAAGCGATTTACCGAGTGTTTTCGCATCTTCAATTTGGCTGGATAAATAGCTATTAGAGGCGGCCATAGTGCCGCCAAAGGTTCCTTGAACGATAAGACCAAACACAAACATCGTTAGGTTATCTGCCAAACCACACAGCGCGAAGCCTGCTGCAAGCCCGAGTTGGGCACGCAACAATGAGCGTCGTCTGCCATATTTATCGGCAAATTGCCCCCAAAACCGTGCCGCCACCGCGGTGCAAAAGGTGGGCAGAATAAATAATATCCCCGCCCAATCGGTATCAATTTGCGCGTCCAGTGTTGGCAATACCAAAGGTAAAAATAGAGGCATTCCTAATGCTGCAAATGCCGCGATAAAGTGGCACAGCAGCACGCAATAGATGAGTTTGGTCATGATGGATTAACTCACGCTTTTCTTGATGGTTTCGAGGTAAGTTCGTTGTGCCTCTTCAGTGGTAAGCAATAAGAAGTTCGGAGCGGACAGCCCATAGAACTTGTTGATATCGCTTGCGCCAGACGCTTCTTTTGATAACAAGCTACCGGAGCTCAATAAATACTTGGCGTATAGGTTGGGTGAATCAAACAACATGTCGTGAGCGAGCTCGGTGTCGTGTCCTTCTTGGCTTAACTGACTAAGCTGTTGTGACAGGCTGTTTGCGACCGTAGTGTATAAAGAAGGCGAAGTCGCAATCCCGCTTGTAGCCATCGCCTCCACAATCGCCGCAATATCTAACTGCAAAGTAATCGTGGTAAACATCTGACCAAGAGCGAGTTCGTCGGCTACTTTGATACGCTGGTCTAGCAGTTGTTCGCATTTAACTGGCGAAGACGCTTCAAACTCTTGGAAACGATCTGGCCATATACGTGCGGCGTCATTATCTTTCATGGCTAGGGTCATTTTGCCTTGTTCATTAAAGGCGATGATGGCGTTTTGTTGATTCGATTCCAGAGCGATACCGTAACGAATCCATAACGTGAGGTGTACCTTACACAACAGATCAACGTAATTCTTAAACCAAGCCAAGGTGTCGTGCTTATAGTACTGCTCAGCAAGGTGATCTAAGAACAAGCGACCATCAGGCATTGGACTGGCAAGGGCGGCAACGGGTACCAGCGCTTTGTCTTGGAATTGGCTCTGTGGATATTCACGCACAATGTAAGCGAAGGTTTTGTCCTCTCCAACATGGCCGCCATGCTTTTCATTGCAATGGAAAAACGTGCCGTTAAGGTCTTTATCCGTTTGCTCTAAGTGCGCTAATAAACGCTCAAACCAGTGCCCATCATAGAGCGTTGATGGCTTGATTAAGCGAATGTTTTTAGTACCCAACGAGCGCATGATCAGCGGTACTTTTATGTGAATATGCGGTGCTTTATTCACGACTACGGTTCGCACAGATAGAGTTGGAGTAACATCTAGGTAGGCTAAAGGTGTTTCAATCACGCCATCAGGCAGAGACTCCAGGCTTTGAAACGTTAATGGATGCGCAGGGAATAAATCATGGCTTAGCGCAAAATCTTCTGGCATGCCCACTTGTTTCATTGTCGGCCAGCATTCAGGCTGCTTACTCGTCAAGGTAACGAGTGACTTTTCAATCGCAAGCCAACGAAGCGTAAAGCTTTGTGCAAATTCTGGCGCATATTGCGCGAGGTCTTGGTCGCTTAAACCGAACTTAGCTCGGGCTGTTGGGTAGTACGGGTGGTCGAGGTAGGATGCGATTTGGTCCGCACGTAAGAGTTTTTGTTCCCAACGTTCTAACTGGGAGATCGGCTCCATGAGTGATTCGGATTGTTGACTGAAGGCATCGTCACATAGGCCTTTGTGTTTCTCTGCACATTCAAGTTCCTGTAAGTAATTATCTAGCAACGAGTGAGAGCTTTCGTGAGCATTCGCTTTCAGTAATGCAATCCAATCACGATAGTGATGTTGAGGTTTAACTTGGCCATTTTCTTCGATCAGCCAACCATGACATTCAGAACCGTTAGGCTGTCTGTATACCCAACGTTGCATGTAATAACTCGGTGTGACAGGTAAATAGAGCGTAAAGTCTGCGCCGGAAACGTTAAGCCACATTTGTTCACGAGGATAAGAAGAGGTGTTGAGTTTACTTGGAAGCTCAGTTTCAAATCGATTTCGAGAAACTAACCCAAACAGGTCTTCGCGCAAGCAAGTGTCGATTAAGCGTTGAGTGAGATATAAAGCGTTGGTGTTCATGCTGTCACCTCGTTGACTGCTGTGAGATTAAAGCGAGTAATTGCTTGTTGGATGGCTGGCTCTAAAGGCTGGCCAGAGGGGGAGACGATAGAAATTCTTGCTAAGTAATCCTTGTTGGAGAAACTCTTCTGAAAAACATCACCTGCTTGTTTGAGCACTTGCTGCTGAGTGACGATATCGCCCTCTTGGTGAATGAAAGAGGTGGATGTCCCTTCAATTGTTCCATTTTGTTCCGCTACTACATAGTGCACATGGGCACTGCCATCAATGTGAAGTGCTTCATCAAGCTTGCTACCAAGATGCAGGCTTAAGATAGTGGTGAACCAACATCCTCCACTGAGGTTATCGAGCAAAAACTCACGGCCATCACCAATGCTGCGATAGTTGATTTCGACTAATACAGGTCCAGTCTCTGTGATGATAAATTCACTGTGACAAACACCAAAACCCACACCAAAAGCTTGGAGTTGACGCACGCACTCGTCACGGTAATGAACGCTGTTGGTGCCATTCCAACTGGCAGCTGTTTCGATGAAGTAAGGGGGGGCTGAGAGCTCAACATCGAACCCACCAAGCGCAGTTAAATTCTCCCCGTCTCCAAGGGTTTCAACCGTAATAAGTGGACCTTGCAAAAACGCTTCAACCAAAATTGGCGTTGCTGGGTGTTTTTGCCAAAACGTATCGCAATAACTATCAAGCTCAGTTTCAGTATTACAACGCTGAACGTCCAGGCTTGCGACTCCTTCTTTAGGTTTGGCTACCACTGGGAACAGAAAATCGAATGTGGGAGCGGCATCTCGATGTAGCAGCACGCTTTGGGTATTGGGAAGTGATTTTTCGCTAAGAACTTGGCGAGTTAAGTGTTTGTTTTTTGCTTTTAACGTGACAGTCCAATCTTTCGCAGGTACACCAAAGAATTGCGCACAGATTGCGGTGGAAGTTTGCAGGTGATCGCTGTTACTGAAAACCGCGTCGGGTTTTAAACCCTGCTCTGTGATGGTTTCAATGAGTTCAAGAGGGTTGAATACATCGCATTCCAGAATCGTATCTGGGTTAAAGCGACTGTCTTCACTGGCCAACTTTAAGTGATTGAGCTTATGGTCCGTGATCAAAATGACATGAAGACCCATCGCTTTTGCAGTAGGTACGAAGCCGTGAGTGACAGCGTCATTCACGACATGACTCACGATAATAATCGTAGATTTCATGGGGCTTTCCTAATTTTCTAACGTTGTTATTGCCTGCTCACAAATGACTTCCAAGCGCTCTCTTTCTACATTTTCAAGAAGAGTTTTTCTTATAGCTTTGTTTTTATTGATTATTTTGTCACTAGCTTTGTTGCATAGGCCACGCCAATATAGATCATAAAATTTATATTGCAAATACAAATGATATTTGTTTTCATTCGCGTCAGTCATGGGTTTGTAAACTAAATTGGAATTAGAAAATGAATATGAGATTGACTTTGTCCCCTCTCGCTTTAGCTATTGGAGGCGTATTGACAGCAGTGGCAGCTGTGTCAAATGTAATGGCAGCAGAAGATGTTGCCGTGGATGAAACGCTGCAAGTTATTGGTCATCAGTACGAAGGTTATGCGGAGCATATGCCTCAGTCAGGTACGAAAACAGACGTGGAATGGTTAGACGTACCACAAGCAGTATCGGTGGTTACGAAGACGGAAATGCAAGACCGTGGTGCCGTGCGTTTAGTGGATGCACTTGATGGTGTTGCTGGGGTTAATAACACTTTAGGTGAAGGAAGCCGAGACCAATTTGTTATCCGTGGCTTTGATGCCCTTAACGATATGTATCGTGATGGAATGCGTGATGATGGGACACTGCAGTCTTATCGTAGTTTGGCTAATATCGAGCGCGTCGAAGTGGTAAAAGGCCCTGCGGGAGCACTATACGGTCGAGGTTCTGCGGGAGGGGTTATTAACCTAGTCACTAAGCGTGCTAATGGCGATAATTTCACTCACGTAAATGGCAGCGTAGGTAGTAACAGTCAATTTGTTGGTCAGGTTGACAGCTCGATGGCGTTTACTGACAAGGTCAATGGCCGTATCAACGTGGAACATCGACAAGCTGATTCTTATGTTGATCATATCGATTCTAATGACTTCTTCATCGCTCCGACGATCCGTGTAATGCCAGCAGATGGCCATACTATTGATTTTGATGCTGAATACGCACATCAAGAATTAGTGCCGTATCGTGGTGTTCCTTCCAAAAATGGAAAACCTGTCGATGTCGATGAGAGCACTTTTTATGGTGGCACTAACGATTATCAAGAGTCAGATAGCATTCGTGTTGGCGTTAACTATGAGTGGCGTTTGAATGATGCTTGGGCATGGACAAACCGTGCAGCTTACAACCACATCGAGCTTGAGCAAAAGGGTACACGTCAAGGTACGGTGACGGGGGATGAAGTATCTCAAACCGTGAATAACTTCGGCTACGACCCTCGTACCACGACCACACTGCAATCTGAATTAGTTTGGGAAACCGAATCTAACCAAATGATGATCGGTGCCGACTATAACCAGATCAATATTGATCTAACGCTTGCAAGCGACAAAACTTTACCACCGCAAAATATCTATGATCCTGTTGCAGGGCCTACACCTGACCCTGGTTTCGAACCCTTCCGTGATAACACAACCACTACCACAGGTGTTTATATTCAGGATGTTTATACCTTCGGCGACCTTTCTCTGATAGGTAATGTGCGTTACGACTCAATGGATCTTGAACAGCAGAAAGCAGGGGCAGAGAAAGAGTATCTAGATGACAACAAAGTGAGTTACCGAACTGGTTTGGTTTACCGTCTTAACAACGATATGTCTGTGTATGCAAATTTAGCTCGTTCATGGCAGTTACCTTACTCCGGGATTTACATCAATCCGAAATTAGCAGAGTTCTTCCAGACAGACTTAAAAGAAGTCGGCGCAAAAGCGTACTTGTTGGACAACGCATTAATGCTTAATGCAGCGATATTCCAAATTGATCAAGAGCAGCCACAAACCAATACAGACGGCGATGTTATCGACAAGATTGAAGCTCGCCACCAAGGTATTGAACTGGAAGCGCGCGGTCAGTTTACAGAGCAGTGGGATATTTCTGTGGGATACAGCTACCTAGATGCGGAAGACAAAGAAACAGGCAAAAAGCCGAATGATGTGTCTGATCATCTGTTCTCACTTTGGAGCACTTATCAGCTAGATAACAACTGGCGTTTGGGCGGTGGTGTGAAATACGTAGGCGACCGTTATGCGGGCAATGATGAAGCGGTAGCGCTAGGCGATTACACCACTGTAGACCTGATGGCTGCATACACCACTGGTCGCCACAAAATTCAAGCGAACGCTTACAACGTGTTCAACGAGGAATACATTCTTGGTGCAACCAACGGGACGTCTGGCCTGAACCAAATTGGTTACGGTGCACCTGCAGAATTCATGATCAGTTATGGATACCAGTTGTAAGAACTATTGATTTGTTCGTCGTTATTGCCGAACTATTTTCCTCATTTTGAGGACGTTTAGCCCATAGGGTCAAAGCGCAGATATAACTGCAAAAACAGCCTTTGACCCTAACCTGCCTACATAGGAGATTTTCATGTTTTACCAGAATTTGGATGGTAAACCCCAATTGCGCTTAAGTGTACTTGCGACAGCCATCGCTTCAGTGACTTCCATGAGTGCATTCGCCACATCTGAGCCTCAAACGACGACCATGGAAACGGTTGTTGTGACCGCCAGTTTGATAGGCAACTCAGAAGTGGAAGATGTGAAAGAGTACCCTGGTGCTCGTACTGTCCTCACTAACGAGCAGATTAAAAAGACCGCTGCACTTTCTATTGATTCGGCCTTTCAAAGCGTACCCGGAATTAAAGTTCAAGATGAAACGGGCACTGGTGTACTGCCTAACATCTCGGTGCGCGGTTTGAAAGCAAGTCGCAGTGGTCACGCTCAATTCTTGATGGATGGTGTCCCCCTCACGCTTGCTCCTTATGGACATACCGGACAGTCTATTTTCCCTGCGACACTGTCGATGCTTGACCGAATAGACATTGTACGTGGTGGTGCTGCCGTACAGTACGGGCCGAACAACGTGGGTGGTGTGATCAACTTGGTGACTAAGCCGATACCAAACACTTGGCAAACGGAAATCAGTAATCGTCTCACAGTATTTGAAGATGGCAATGCACCACTTAACGATTTTTACTTGCGTACAGGTGGCTGGTTAACCGATACGTTTGCCCTACAACTAGAAGGTAACTTCTTAAAAGGTGAGAGCTTCCGCGAACACTCTGACACTGACGTGAAAAACTTCCAAGCTAAGGCACAGTGGTTATTGAGTGATACTCAAGAGCTGCAGGCATTCGTTCAGCGCTATGATGCCGACACCGAAATGCCAGGTGCTTTGTCACCAGAAGATTACGAGAAAGATCGAACTCAATCGAAACGACCATATGACGAATACCAAGGTACATCAACGCGTTGGAGCGTGAAGTATCTGCAAGATTTGGATATTGCGGACGGCGCAGAATTAGAAGTACTGACATTTGGTCATAACTCTGAGCGTTTCTTCCAATGGGGCTTTAACAGCGCAGATGGTCACTGGGCAGACCCTGCATTGTCATCCACAGATATTCGGACTTCGCCACGTGAGTTCGCCGTTTATGGCGTAGAGCCTAAGATCGCGATGTACTTTGGTGAAGGGAAATCAGTGACGCAAAACTGGATTGTGGGGGCGCGCTACGTTAACGAAGATATTGATTACAAACTGACTCAAACTCCAGTCGCTGGTGGAACGACAAGTGTGGCTCGTGATTGGCATCTTGATACCGATGCATTCGCGGGTTATGTCAGTAACGAAATCGGATTATTTAATGATGTGTTAAAGGTAACGCCGGGCATTCGTTACGAATCAATTGATATGACGTTTGATGATCTGGGTAAAACGCAAAGCACGGATAATAAGGTGACAGAATGGTTACCGGGCTTAACAGTGGCGTACCACCTTACTGAACAGTGGGTTGGTTATACTAATGCTCAGAAATCTTTGCGCGCGCCACAGATTGCTTACATCCGTGGTTTAGGTGAAGAAGGTAGTGAATTGGCATGGAACTACGAGCTAGGTGCTCGTTATAACCAAGGTTCCACTAGCTTTAGCGCAGCACTTTATCGTATTGATTTTAAAGACCAGTTGCAGTGGCAAAGTGCGACACAAACTTTCGATAACATTGGAAAAACACTTCACCAAGGTATTGAACTCTCTGGTCGTTATGTTCCTCAGTCGCTCCAAGCTCTGAGCTTAGGTGCTGGCTATAACTATTTGGACGCAACGATTGAAGAAGAGGGAGCAAATAAAGGGAATCAACTTCCATACACTTCTGCGCACCAACTGAGTTGGGATGCTACTTATGCCTTCACTGCGGTAGATACTACGTTATCTGGTTATTACTTCAGTGATGCTTATTCTGACAATGCCAACACTAGTGCTGAAGATTCAACGGGCGCAGAAGGTAAAGTTCCTGCTTACATGGTGTGGAACTTCAATCTTGGCTCGGACTTTTACAAGGATGAAAATAGTAAGTTACGCATGAATATAGCGGTGAATAATTTGTTTAATGAGAATTATTACTTCCGTGGTATTGATACCAGTCCAGTGGGTCGTTACCCTGCTCCCGGTCGATCTTACACCTTGGATCTGAATTACCAATTTTAATACGTAATTTGTTGAAATTAATTACGAATCAAAGTCGCTAATACTCTTGGCGACTTTGATGATTTTTGCGTTAAAGGATAATTAAATATGAAAAACAACTCTCGACTTTTGTCATTGAATGGATTGATGTCAATAAACAAATTGGTCGTTACCTTTACCTTCGTGATTTTGGGCTTGCTCTCATTTTCGAGTTCAGCAACAGCGCGGATCATACAAGATGAACAGGGTCAGTTTGAAATCACCACAACGCCGAAACGCATTGTGGTGTTAGAGTTTTCATTTGTGGATGCACTAGCGGCTGTGGGAGTTTCTCCAGTTGGTGTTGCCGATGACAATGATTCGTCGCGAGTGATCCCTGCGGTACGAGAGTTGGTTCAACCATGGGAGTCGGTTGGTATGCGTTCCCAGCCGAGCTTAGAGGCTATTGCGGTATTAAAGCCGGATTTGATCATTGCTGATGCAGAGCGTCATCGCACTGTTTATCAAGATCTGCAGCGAATAGCACCAACTTTGCTACTAAAAAGCCGTGGTGAGACTTATCAAGAAAACTTAGGTTCAGCACTTAAGATTGGTATTGCTCTTGATAAACAATCAGAAATGGAACAACGAATTCAACAACATCAACAGGCGATGACGGAATTCAAAAGTCATTTCTCTACCAAACAAACCATCCAATTTGCTGTTGTGACGGACAAAGGCATGTGGCTACACGGCCCAGCTTCTTATGCCGGAGGCGTACTCACAACACTGGGTATTGCTAGCCCAATCGCGGAATCAACAGAGAAAGCGTATTTACCAACCAGTTTTGAATTGTTATTGAAAACGAATCCGGACTGGCTGCTTCTTGGCGCGTACTCTACCCCGAATGTTGTTGATAATTGGCAGAAAAATTCGTTGTTTAAGATCCTAACGTCGGCGAAAAATGAGCAGATTGTTGATGTGTCACCTGAACTTTGGTCGCTGAATAGAGGCATGTTAGCCGCTGAGCAGATGGCTCGAAATCTTGAGAAGATCTTGAACCCGTCATGAGTGTTGGGTCGTTCGCTGATAACAAGCTCGATATTAAGAAGCAACGTTTGTTGATGTTTCCGTGGCGAGTAACGTTGTTTACGCTGTTAGTGTCGAGTTTGGCTGTCTCTGGTTATATGGCTTCCATGCTGGGATGGTCTAACTTCTCGCTCACGTTTAGTGACTTGATTAATTATTGGCTGACGTTTGACGAGACTAATATGACTCATCAAATATTGGCCACATTAAGAGCACCAAGAGCTTACGCTGGATTATTGATTGGCGCGGGTTTGGCTGTTTCTGGCGTACTGATGCAGGGGTTAACACGTAATCCGCTCGCGTCACCTTCGATTCTCGGTATCAATGCTGGCGCTGCTTGTTTTATGGCGTTAGCCGCGATAGGCGTGCCTTTGGTGAGTGAAGTTAATCCGATCCTAAATGCTGTTTGTGGCGCGCTGTTAAGCGGCCTAGCAGTGATGCTTCTTGGTGGTTTTTTCTCGGTTCGTGCTCATCCGTTACGTTTGATTCTGGCTGGTATTGCGATTAGCGCATTACTTGTTGGTTTAACTCGAGCTGCGTTGATCCTAGCCGATGATATGGCCTATAGCGTGTTGCATTGGTTGACGGGGTCTTTGTCTAGTGTGGATCATGAGCAATGGCAACAGCTGTGGCCGCCAGTATTGATCGGCTTGATCTTGGCAATCAGCCTTGCTCGTAATCTCAATTTGTTAGCGCTGGGAGAAGAGGTCGCTGTTGGGCTAGGGGGGAATATTTGGCTTACTCGTGTTGTTAGTGGATTGACCATTGTGCTACTTGCAGGAGCAAGTGTTGCCGTCGCTGGACCTATTGGCTTTGTTGGATTGCTGGTTCCGCATTTAGTTAGGCCTATGGTTGGTCACAACTACCATTTACTTATTCCAATTTCAGCATTGGCTGGCGCGGCTTTGGTAGCATGGTCAGATGCATTATCACGAGCTATTGCTTTCCCAACTGAAACGCCAGTCGGTGTAATTACAGCTTTGCTTGGGACGCCTTGTTTTATTTTGATTGCCGCGAGGAGGTCATGATGCACCATCATACTAAGATGTTCTTACTAC
>NZ_JAKJSW010000094.1:0-16508 GCF_050337375.1 Vibrio makurazakiensis
CTCTCGTATACGGGTAAATAACAACTCTCGTATACGGGTAAATAACAACATTTTTAAACAGATAATAGCCAATAGAAAGTTTAGTTACTTGAGGAGTTAGAAGTGAAAATGGATATACTAAAAGCGGCAGAAAAAGCGATGTCGATGGACGAGAACACCTGGAACAGGCATGCGAGTCCATTGAGTGTGTATTCCCGTTTTACAATCCTTCCACTCTTTACCGGTACACTTGCTATAAGGGATGAACTTGGCGGATACACGGTTGTTGTTATTGCTTTTATTATACTGTGGGTATGGCTTAACCCACGAATATTTCCAGCTCCTAAAACGACCAATAATTGGGCTTCAATGGTGACTTTTGGTGAACGTATTTACTTAAAACGTAATCACGAAAACCTTATTCCCCAACACCATTTAACTGCGTGTCGTAACCTAATGGTGCTGCAAATCATCGGGTTGCCATTTTGGTTATATGGCCTGTATTCAATGAATCTAGAACTTATGATATTTGGGGCTCTATGGTTAATGGTAACCAAAGCATGGTTTGTCGATAGAATGGTGTGGCTATATCAAGATGTGAAAGATTTAAACCCAGAGTATCAATCGTGGCTGAGGTCGTAATGACAGTTGATGCAAGTTGAACAACAGTGATAAAAAAGGCGCTCAAGTGAGCGCCCTTTTAAATTCTTAACAGTAAAAAGTAATTACTTCTTACGGCAGAACTCAGCAATAACATACATAGATTGACCGCCGTTCGTTTTACCAGAAACTAGCTTAGGATCGTCGCCAACGCTGATGCCACGGATAACCGTACCTTGCTTAATCACTTGGTTAGTACCTTTGATTGGCAGGTCTTTAATTACTGTTACGTCGTCGCCTTTTTTAAGCTCAACGCCGTTTACATCAAGTGGTTTGTCATCAGCAGACATGCCGATTTGTGCCCATACCGATGTTTCTTCTTCCATGTACATCATGTCTAACGCGTCTTGTGCCCAGCTTTCTGAGTTTAGACGAGTCAGTTGGCGCCATGCCATAACTTGTACAGGGGCTTCTTGACTCCACATGCTGTCGCTTAGGCAGCGCCAGTGATTAACGTCTTTAGGATCGTCAATTTCGCCAAGACACTTATCACATACCATGATGCCGTGATCCACTGTTATGTGGCTGTGTGGTGGTACTGCGTATGCAGTTAAAGAAGAATCAGAACCACATAGTTCACATTTAGATTGGCAGCGTTCTAGCATAGTTGCTTCAGAAGACATAATGGACTCACATTTTATAGGTATTAATAACGGGGGCTATTATCCACTTTATTTACAAGAATGAAAGAGTAAAAACAGAATGCAATTCTGATAATTGTTTGGCATGTAAAAATGGCACCCGATAAAGTGAATTACTGGTTAAATTTGAGTAACTTTCAATCACTAGCACAATGATTATAAGCTTCAGGTTTACCAATAATCGACAAGTCGGCATAATGTCAGCTCATTTTCTATGTTACTCAATTGGAATTAAAACTTGGAACTACTCGCAATCGAATTTCTTGGTAAGCCACTTCGTTTAGAGGGCTCTATGGCTGGCTGGCAACAGCTGTTTTGGGACAATACGTTAGTGTCTCAGCTGGATGCTCATTCGGATGAAAGCCAACAAAGAAAGCACACCTTCCGACTCATGCATGGTGAACAAGAACTCAATTGTGAAATCTCGACTAAGGTTCAATGGCAGCCTTTTGACATGGAATACACTGCCTTAGTTAACGACCAAGTCATTGCAGAAGGCACCCGTAATACAAAAGACATAGAGCAGCAAACTCCAGTAGTCGCGCCTAAAGCTGAAAAGCGTTTTAGCTTAATCGGTTTAATCTCGCTTGGCATGAAAGGCTTAAAAAGCGCGAAGCTAATTAAAGTCGTTTTGGCTTCTGCTAGTTTGGCTGCATATTCATGGCTATTCTCAATTCAATTCGCTTTAGCTCTTATTGCATGTTTGGTGTTCCATGAATATGGGCATATTCGTGCCATGAAGTATTTTGGTATGAAGACTAAAGGTATCTACTTAATCCCATTTCTAGGCGGCTTAGCGCTTTCGGACGAAAAGATTAATACTCGTTGGCAAGATGTAGTGATTTCTATCATGGGCCCGTTCTTTGGCTTAATTTTGTCGGTTATTTTCCTTGTTCTTTATTGGGCTACGGGGGAAATGTTTTTCGCAGGGCTTGCCGTATTCAACGCATTACTGAATCTATTTAACCTATTGCCGATCCTGCCATTAGATGGCGGTCATGTTCTAAAAAGTATCAGCTTTTCGATGAACAGTAAGTTAGGTATTTTCCTATGTGCGGCAGCCGCAATTGGCGGTGTGATTTTGAGTTACCAGCTGAACTTAACCTTGTTTGGTTTCTTATTGATTATGGGTAGTGTTGAAATTCTGTTTGAATGGAAAGGGCGTCACCATAGTCATTTATTGCCTTTAGATAAGTATGGTCAGATTGTCTCTGGCCTATGGTATGTAGGGCTTGTTTCTGGCTTGATAGGTATTATCTGGTATTTCGCTTCAACAGGCGATCAACTTCTAAGCTTGCCAATGCAAATCTTAGGTACTTAATGATCTAACTTTTACAGTTTTTGATGCAGGCGAACCATTCGGTTCGCCTTTTTGTTTTATTAAGCTTATCTAGCCAGTTAGATAAACAACTATTTAGGACTAAAAGGGTTTTGTTACTAGCTGAACGAGATTAAGTACATTACAATCGAACGATGTTTTATTGTGATTGAGCCTACTCAAGATGGTCAAAAGACTACACACATTATTAGTCAGCATGCTTTTCTTAACGGCGTGTTCGACAGCTAACCAGAGTCATCTAGACAGTGAACGCAACACTGAAAACATTGTGACGGAAAATGTAACGGTAGATTCGCAGAACAGTACAAAAGTAGAGTCTGAACATGACTCTGAAGGCAATAGTGAACCACAGAGTGACTCCCCGCCCAATACCGATGACAGAGAATCGATAGTGACTCAAGGTTCATCAGCAACACAAGTTGATACAGAAGCTGAAAAGGGTATCGGAACTCATTTTATATTTGATAACACAGCAACCAAAAGCGTTCTAAAATCTTTAGAAAGCGTGACAGACACACTAAATGTTTTWAGTTTTGGGATTTTTGTAACCGGAAATGGTTAATGCTTCCTCTATTGAACTAAAAGTATTTATTTCATCATCCTATAAGCCACTGTAATAGCTTCTAGACACAATAGGAGAACTATAGGCTTCGCTTTATTTTTTCAGAATAATCAATAGGTACAGGCCATATTAATCAGCGGTGGTACCTCCAACTCCTTATCAAACTTACACGTGGCTAAAGCACAAATTATTAGATATGGAATGCAGTAGCCGTATTTTTGGTCAGCAACTTGCTATATGCATCAAGGCTATAGACACTCACTTACTTGCTCAAAAAGTGGGAACCTAATCTTCCACAGATAGCGTCTTATTTTTGGTATCACGCATAGTAATATGTCTGCGTGATATTGCGTATTTAGGTTATTTATCAATATTCTAAGGGTTGAAATATGAAGAATAGGAGTGTGTTTTTGGCTGTAAGCATGGCACTGCTAGCAGGGCATGCGAGCGCTGCAGAACAGGGAAAAGATTCGGTCTCTGATGAATTGATTGCTAGTCAACGAACGTTGTTATCTGAAAATACTCAAGGTAAAGGATTTGGTCCGCAAGCTCCACGCGACCTGGGTTCGTTTGACGGCTCTAATACAAGGCTGTTTTCAGATGCGCCTGATTCATCGGCAATGAATCTATGTAATATCCATTTTCACAAGAATGCGGAACATAAAGGCGGTGAGTTTACCCAATATGCGGGAAATGGAGATGGTAAAGGCTTCCAAAGCGGTTTTAAATACACAGGTAAGTTAAGTACGTCAGAGCTTAAGCCTTTCGATCAAAAGGTTTGTCCAAGTGATCACGGCTCTCTCCATTCTGGAGATACTATTGAGGTGCATTATGTGTACTCAACCGCGCAAGTCGAACCGGGTGAAACGCTTGGAGCATGTTTTAATGATGCCATTACTAATCCGCAACTGCGTGTTGAAACTCAAGTTTATGTTCTAGTGAACGACGACAAAGCGCTCGATTTTGAAGCATTAGCTAAACATTCGAAAGTAAACGGTTTACATCAAGCTCCGAACATTCCACAGGATACTGGTTTAGCGATTCAATACTCAGGTTCAACGACAGGTCCTGGTTACAATGAGCAAGGCTCACCATTTCAAGTCACATGGAGCGTAAGACCACAAGTGACTAAAGTAAATATCGCGACGGTTGGTAGTTGGTGTGAAGGGAATGACTTTAACGAAGACCACGCCCACGGTGTAAGAAATTTGGTCGTGAATCCCGATTTGCTCGCTCCAATTGCCAATTAAGAATACATAAAGGCGTAATACGTAAGGTATTCAGGTCTAAATGAAATATAAACACTAAGGTGAATCGCAGGGTTCGCCTTTTTTATGGCTTAATAAAAATATTGCCTTTGGTTTCTGCGGGTAGCTACGTGTGACACTCGTTCAAAACGTGAATACGACTTATCGTTGTATGTTAGAAGTCACTCTTTACTCGATATTAAGCTCCGTGTTACGTTCGAGGTTATTCGCGTTTATTGCTAAATAGGGGAAGCCAATGTCTTTGGAAAGTGCGGTTACATTTTTTATTGCCATGTTTATATTTGGCATCACACCTGGGCCCGGTGTCTTTGCCATTTTGTCTCGTGGGATGGTTAATGGTTGGCGAAAATGCATCCCGCTTTCATTAGGGATGACATGCAGTGATCTTATCTATCTGGTACTTGCTTGCTTTGGTCTAGCGACCGTTGCCGAGAATTGGTCGTTTGCGTTTGAAGTGATTCGCTACGTAGGTGCGGCTTATTTGATTTACCTTGGGTATAAAATGTTTAAGAGCCTCCCTGAAGTTCAAAACTCTGCAGAGCAAGCAGCTAAGCAAAGCCAGCAATCAGCTTTGGCAAGTTTCGCTCAAGGTTTTTTGATTTCGGCATCAAACCCTAAAGTGATTTTGTTCTATATTTCATTTTTACCGACTTTTATCGACCTTACAGTCCTGCGTTCACAAGACATTGTATTAGTTTCTGTATTAGCGTCTGTTGCACTAATGTCTGGTTTATTACTCATCGCATTGGGGGCAGGGCGCATGGTTACTTTACTTAAGACTCCACGTGCACATAGAAGGCTAAACCAAAGTGCTGGTGGAATTATGATTGCTGCTGGATCTTATCTTGCGATCAACCGATGATCATTGTTTAACAAACGATAAAGGCGAACCAATTGGTTCGCCTTTTTTATTCGTGGTGCATTGCTAAACCGAGTTCAGGTAGCTCTGGTAGTCGTTTATTACGCTGTAGTTGCGGTTTGTACCGTGCGGCGTTTAATGACATAAACGAGTCTAAGTAACATTAGCGTAGCAGCAACGGTTAAGCCTGTAAGAATACCTATCCAAAAGCCTTCTTCACCCATAGCCGGAACAATATGATCGGTTAATCCTAATATTATACCCAGTGGCAGAGCAAGCCCCCAATATGAAGCAATCGCTAGGAACATTGGGATTTTGGTGTCTTTATAGCCACGTAATGCACCGTTAGCAGAGGTTTGCAGGGCATCACTAAATTGGTACATAGCAGTAAAGGTCAACAATACCGCCGCTGTTGCGCTGATTGCAGGGTCGGTGGTGTAAAGTCGAATTATCCACTCTGGGAATAACAGAAAAGTCGCAACCGAGAGTAACGATATTAAGCCGGAAACTAAAATACCTACTTTGCTACGTTCAATCGCGCCTAGTTCATTTTTTTCACCTAGCGCATGTCCGACACGAATTGTGATGCCAAATGAGATACTCATTGGGATCACGTAAGTCATGCTCGATATATTCAGTGCTATTTGCGCTGCAGCCACGTTCTCTGCACCGATACGGCCGATCATAAGTGCAATTACCGCGAAGATACTGCCGCAAACTGCAATGTTCATCCCGATAGGCAAGCCGAGTCTAAGCAGGTGAAGCATTTCTTTTGTTTTTGGCTTAGCATCTGAAAAGCGAATGATCGTTTTATAGTGATGATGACCTTTGATATACGAGTACAGCATTCCTGACATCAACCAATAAACCAAGCTTGTTGCCCAGCCACACCCGACAGCACCCATTTCAGGGAAGCCGAACTTACCGTAAATAAGAATGTAGTTGATTGGAATATTCACAAGCAGACCAATAACAGAAATGATCATCGGTGCTTTGGTGTTGTTCATCCCTTCACAAAAGCCGTTCAATGTATAGAACAGCGCAATCCCTGGTACACCAAATGCCAATGCAAACGCGTAATCGCTAGCTATTGGGATAATTTCAGAAGCAACGTCAATCCATTCTAATATTGGCTTAGCGCTGACTAAGTAGGCGATAAGCAAAATACTGGCGATTATAGCCAGCCACACCATTTGGAAGAACTCGACAGAGATACTTTGGAAGTCACGTGCGCCGCGGTGGTATGCCACTACGGGAGTTAAAGCCATGATAATGCCACGTAGTAATAGCAACACTGGTATCCAAAGGCTAGTGCCAAGTGCGATGGCGGCTAGATCGGCGGGGCTTACTTGGCCTGCCATTGTCGTATCGACAAACCCCATAGCCTGGGTAGCGATTTGAGTCAAAATGATAGGAATCGACAGATGCATAAGGGCACCCGATTCACGAGTAAAAGGACGAAGTTTTGTTAGCATGGAAGTTCACAACACCAATATAAATACACGAATGATGGCAGGATGGCCGGTGTGCATTTTAGGATGTGCCCGTTGGGCGGCGACAATATAAACACGTTACGGTATAGGGTCAAGCTTTGGATTTATCTAATCAGGTTTCCGAAAATTAAGGTATCCGATTGATGAATAGTAGCAGCAAGGTAATCGCATATTTTAAATAACTATTAGTTAGGTTAAGGCGTTAGATGCATACTGTAGATATACAGATAAATTATGCTGTTCATTAGAATGACTGCGTTGTAACGAGTCATCAACAAAAATGTATGTTAAGGGAGTTAACGTATATGAATAAGCGCTTCTTAGGATTGAGTTTAGCCCTGCTTCTATTATCGACAAGTACGAATGCCAGCTCATCGGAGGATGATGAGTGGGAGTTCCTTATGGTATTCCCTTTGCTGTGGGCTCCGAGTATTGAAGGTAGTGTTTCAACCGGGGGAGATGTGGTTCGCGTCGATGTACCTTTTGAGAGTATTTTGGATGGCCTTGCGTTTGGTTTGATGGGCGACTTTTATGCGTCAAAGGGAAACTGGTTAATTGGAGTGCGAACCAATTATCTTTATACGAAAGATAGTACTCAGACTAGCGGGTTGAGCGGCGACTTCTTAGGCGTTGTGTCTCCAGGCCACGATATCACTACTAACTTGCACCTTTCTGTTAATGACCTTTTTTTCGGTTATGAAGTGTATCCAAAATTAGAAATATTGACGGGTATAAGACATACCTATAGCCACGTTGAACTTGAAGTGCGGGCACTTTCTGATGAAGGCTTTATCAATATAAATAGTACGACGGTCCTTGCGAATGAACACCTTTATGATTGGCTAGTGGGTCTTAAATACAGTGAGTTCTTTAACGATAATTGGGGCATTAGCGTTATGGCAGATTTTAACCTCGCAGGTGACAACGATGTAAACCGAGGATTCAATTTAATGGGGATCTACCGTTTCAACGACGCACATAACTTGTGGTTTGGGTATCGATATCTAAATATTGCAAACAGTCTAGAGAGTGGTGATAGCATCATAAAAATTGATTTAAAGGAAAAAGGCCCACAAATTGGTTATGCGTATTCTTTTTAAAGATTGATGTTGGCGTATAAAGGTAAGTAATTGTAGTGAACTGTGTTTAAGCTGAAGCGTTTTCTATCTGGAGATTAGCCGATGCTAAAATACAAGCTTGTTGCCATTCTATTGGTAACATCAATTTCAATTCCGGTATTAGCATCAAATGAACCATTGCCTAATCCTACTYCGCAACAAGAACTAACGGATCCTCATAACGAATTTGAAATGACTTTAGAGGCCGCCGAAGCTGGGCTGGTTCATGCACAAGTCAAATTAGCGATGATGTACGAGCAAGGTGTCACTATAGAGAAACAGTTTTCTGAGGCCGCTTTTTGGTATCGTTTAGCGGCTAACCAAGATCATCAACAAGCGCAATATAATTTGGCTTTATTGTATATCTCTGGTCAAGGCGTCTCTGAGGACAGTGGGGCAGCGCTATATTGGATTGAACGTGCAGCAACTCAAGGTTATATGCCTGCAATTATACACCTTTCTATTTATTCAGAATTTAACTCAGTAGCAAATAATGAATGGGTTAAGAAAGCTGCCCAGGGTGGTGATGTAAGCGCGAGAATGCTGCTGGTGGACTATCACCTAACGGTAGGGGATTCTGAAGAGAATTTTGCAATCGCCGAGTATTGGTTATGGAGTGTAGCAACGCAAGGGTCGCTTGAAGCACAGATCAAGCTTTCAAACTTTTATAGTAACCCCAAGTATGGAAAGGTTGATGAAGAGAAAGCTGTATATTGGCGTATAAAAGCAGGCGTGTTGGATTGACGCTTGCTCGAATACTTTAGCTTATGAACTCAGAAGCTAGAAAATGAATAAAAAAAGGCGAACCAATTGATTCGCCTTTTGCTTTTTCTTTACGTCTGCCTTAGCAGTTCAGCGTCGCTACGTATTAGTCTTCGTAGTTGTCGATGCTTGGGCAAGAACAGATTAGGTTACGGTCGCCGTATACGTTGTCTACACGGTTAACTGTTGGCCAGTACTTCGAGATCTTTGTTGCTTGAGATGGGAAGCAAGCTAGTTCACGAGAGTATGGGCGATCCCATTCTGCGCCAGAAATATCAACTTGTGTGTGCGGTGCGTTCACTAGAGGGTTGTTGTCTAGTGGCCATTCACCGTTTTTCACTGCAGTCATTTCGTGACGGATAGCGATCATCGCTTCACAGAAACGGTCTAGCTCTTCTAAATCTTCAGATTCAGTTGGTTCAACCATTAGTGTGCCAGCTACTGGGAAAGACATAGTAGGCGCGYGGAAACCGAAGTCCATTAGACGCTTAGCAATATCTTCTTCACTGATGCCTGTTTCTTCTTTAAGTGGACGAATATCAATAATACATTCGTGCGCTACGCGGCCGTTAGTACCACGGTAAAGAACAGGGTAGTGAGGGCGTAGTTTTTCCATCACGTAGTTCGCATTCAGAATCGCAACTTTAGTCGCTTCTGTTAGGCCTGGTTCGCCCATCATCGCGATGTAAGCCCAAGAGATTGGTAGAATTGACGCACTACCTAGATCTGCTGCTGATACCGCGTAGTCAGAACCTTGTACACCGTTTTCGATGTGGCCTGGTAGGAAAGGTGCTAGGTGTGATTTAACACCGATTGGACCCATACCCGGACCGCCACCACCGTGTGGAATACAGAATGTTTTGTGTAGGTTCAAGTGAGATACGTCTGAACCGATGAAGCCCGGAGAAGTTAGACCTACTTGAGCGTTCATGTTCGCGCCGTCTAGGTAAACCTGACCGCCCGCTGCGTGAACTTGTTCACACACTTCTTTCACTTGCTCTTCGTATACGCCGTGCGTAGAAGGGTAAGTGATCATGATGCTTGATAGATTCTCTTTGTGCTTCTCGATTTTCGCAGCTAAGTCTGTCATGTCGATGTTGCCATCTTCATCACACTTAACAACCACTACCTTCATAGAAACCATTGATGCTGTTGCAGGGTTAGTACCATGCGCAGAGCTTGGGATCAAACAAACGTTACGGTGACCTTCACCACGGCTTGCGTGGTAACGTTGAATCGCAATTAGACCTGCGTATTCGCCAGATGCACCAGAGTTAGGTTGTAGTGAGAAATCGTCGTAACCAGTGATTTCACATAGCTTCTCTTTCAGATCTTTTGCTAGCGCCGTGTAACCCGCAGCTTGCTCTAGAGGAGCGAATGGGTGGATAGAACCAAACTCAGGCCATGTTACTGGGATCATCTCAGCAGCAGCGTTCAGCTTCATTGTACAACTGCCCAGTGGGATCATGCCGTGCGTTAGTGAGAAGTCTTTGTTCTCTAGCTGTTTTAGGTAACGCATCATTTGCGTTTCGCTGTGGTGCGTGTTGAATACTGGGTGAGTTAGGAACTCAGATTCACGACGGCAGTTTTCTGGAATTGCAGCAAATTCGTTTGAAGCGATTTCTGTTGATAGTGCGTTAACGTCTTGGTCTACATCGAAGATAGCGAATAGAGACGAAATGCAGTCTGTTGTTGTCGTTTCATCGAAACTTACACCTAGCTTGCCATTTAGCTTACGTAGGTTAATGTCAGCTGCTTGTGCTTTAGCGTAAAGTGCGTCAGTTTTGTCGCCAGTGTTTAGCGTGATAGTGTCGAAGAAGCTGTTATGAGCAAGCTCGTAGCCAGACTTAGTTAGACCTGCAGCTAGAATCGCTGTCATATGGTGCGTACGACGAGCAATCGTACGCAGGCCTTCTGCACCGTGGTAAACCGCGTAGAAAGACGCCATGTTTGCTAGCAGCGCTTGAGCTGTACAGATGTTTGAAGTCGCTTTCTCGCGGCGGATGTGCTGCTCACGAGTTTGCATTGCCATACGTAGCGCTTGGTTACCGTGAGTATCGATAGATACACCGATTACACGACCTGGCATTGTACGCTTATGCTTTTCACGAGTTGCCATGAATGCCGCGTGTGGACCGCCGTAACCCATTGGTACGCCGAAACGCTGAGCTGAACCGATTACTACGTCTGCGCCCATTTCGCCGGCTGGCTTAAGTAGAGCTGAAGCCAGTAGGTCAGTAGCAACTGTTACTAGTGTTTTGTTTGCTTGAGCTTTCGCAATGATGTCTGTTAGGTCGCGAACTTCACCTGTAGTACCAGGGTATTGAACTAACGCACCAAATACGTCTTGCTCTGGAAGTGTTTCAAGAGCGCCAACCAGAACTTCAAAACCGATGTACTCAGCACGAGTTTTAACAACTTCTAGTGTCTGAGGGTGAACATCGTCAGCTACGAAGAATACGTTGCTTTTGCTCTTACCAGCACGCTTACACAGTGTCATTGCTTCGCCAGCCGCTGTCGCTTCATCAAGAAGTGATGCGTTCGCGATTTCCATACCAGTTAGGTCCATTACCATTTGCTGGTAATTAAGCAGAGCTTCTAGACGACCTTGAGAGATCTCTGGTTGGTATGGCGTGTAAGCTGTGTACCAGCCTGGGTTCTCTAAAACGTTACGTAGAATAACGTTTGGAGTGAATGTGTTGTAGTAGCCTTGGCCAATGAAGGTACGTTTCACTTGGTTTAGGTTAGCGATCTCTTTAAGAGACGTCAGCATGTCCATTTCGCTCAGTGGCGCAGCAAGTGTCATTGGTTTTTCAAGACGAATTTGTGCAGGAACTGTTTCGTCGATCAGTGATTCTAAGCTCGCAGCGTTAATCGCTTTAAGCATCTTCTGTTGGTCTGCTTTATTTGGGCCGTTGTGGCGTGCAACAAACTCATTTTGAGTGCCCAAGTCTTTCAGTAATTGGCTTTGAAGTAATTCAGTCATGATATCGTTCTACTTTCTCTCTGTAGGAACCGTGAGCTAGCCCCTAAAATTAAGCTGCTCAAAAGAGCAGCTTTATTATGTGCAAGTTACCTAATTAATCTTCTTCGATTGAGCTTAGGTATTCTTCAGCACCTTTAAGGTTGTCTAGTTCAGACGCGTCAGCCATCTTCACTTTTACAATCCAACCACCTTCATAAGGTTCTTCGTTGATAAGCTCTGGGCTATCTTCTAGTTCTTCGTTGATTTCTACGATTTCACCTGTGATTGGTGCGTAGATATCAGACGCAGCTTTTACAGACTCAACTAGAGAGAAGCTTTCACCAGCTTCAATTTCGTCTTCTGTTTCTGGTAGGTCAACGAATACAACGTCACCTAGCATTTCTTGAGCGTGCTCAGAAATACCGATAGTTACAGTACCGTCACCGTTGTCTTTTACCCACTCGTGGCTGTCTGCAAACTTAAGTGTATTGTCCATTGCTTGTTCTCCAAAAAATTATGAGATGTTAATTTAAAAGTGTATAAATCTTTTTACTTAGCGATAAACGCTTAACGGTAAAGAGGGAAGCGCTTGCAAAGCTCTTTTACTTGCTTGCGAACACGTTGCTCAACTTCGGCGTTACCTTCAGGGCTTTCAACTAGGCCGTCCAGTACATCGCCGATCCACTCACCGATCAGTTTGAATTCTTCAGTGCCAAAACCACGACTGGTTCCAGCCGGCGTTCCTAAACGAATACCTGATGTAATCATAGGTTTTTCTGTATCGAATGGGATGCCATTTTTGTTACATGTGATCCCTGCGCGCTCTAATGCCTCTTCAGTTACGTTACCTTTCAAACCCTTAGGGCGAAGGTCAACTAACATTAGATGCGTGTCAGTTCCGCCAGTCACGATGTCGCAACCGCGAGTTTGCAACACTTCAGCAAGAACTTTTGCGTTGTCGATCACTGAATCGATATAAGTTGAAAATTCTGGACCTAAAGCTTCACCAAATGCGACCGCTTTTGCTGCGATTACGTGCATTAGTGGGCCGCCTTGAAGGCCTGGGAATACAGCAGAATTAATCTTCTTATTGATGTCTTCGTGGTTAGTCAGAATCATACCACCGCGAGGGCCACGAAGTGTTTTGTGCGTTGTCGTTGTTACAACGTGTGCGTGTGGTAGTGGGCTAGGGTGAGCACCTGTCGCGATTAGACCCGCGATGTGTGCCATATCTACCATTAGGATAGCGCCTACTTCGTCTGCGATTTCACGGAACTTAGCGAAATCAATAACGCGTGGGATTGCACTACCACCAGCAATAATCATTTTAGGTTGGCTTTCGATAGCTAGAGCGCGAACGGCTTCGTAATCGATTTCTAGTGTATCGCGGTCTACGCCGTATTGAACTGCATTAAACCATTTACCAGACATTGCAGGGCGAGCACCGTGAGTTAAGTGACCACCAGCGTCAAGAGACATACCAAGAATGGTATCGCCAGGTTGAAGCAAGGCAAGTTTAACTGCGCCGTTTGCTTGTGCGCCAGAGTGTGGCTGAACGTTAACGTACTCACATTTAAATAGCTGTTTAGCGCGTTCGATAGCAATAGCTTCTACTGTATCTACATGTTCACAACCGCCGTAGTAACGACGACCTGGGTAGCCTTCAGCGTATTTGTTTGTTAGGCAAGTGCCTTGAGCTTGCATTACTGCTTTAGAAACGATGTTCTCAGAAGCAATAAGTTCGATTTGTTCGTTTTGACGTGTGTTTTCAGCTTGAATCCCAGCGAATACAGCGTCATCAGTCGCTGATAAGTTAGTAGAGAAAAAACTGTCTAAGCTGTGGTTTTGGTATGCGTTGTTCATTGTCGAGACCTTTCAATTTACTAATGGTAATTGTTTTTATATATCCATTAGGTCTTGCGTTGATTTCTGCATCGGTATCGTTTGCGTAAGTTCTGTCTGTGTTTTATACACATTACGTCAATCGACAAGTTGTAGGGTCAATGCAGCACGAATTGGTTCCCAAAAGTCGGGTAAAAACAGCTTTGGTAAATGTTAAAACTCTCATTTACTGCAAGCTGGAGTAGCATCTCTTCATCTAACAAGTCGATAACATAGCGCCGTTAATTCCAATTTTCAATAAAAATTTCCAATAGGAAACAGATTTTCTTGTTTTGCTACAGGGAGCACGCTTTATTTTACTGTGTGGTCTTTAATCAACAAACAGCTTCATGCAACAATGAATTTAATAGACAGGATGCAGAAAACTAATGAGGGACCTATGTCAGAAGGCATTTATGATGAGTACCCATCTTTGACACTGGCAAAAGAAACGCCAGACCAAAATATTGAGCCACTTAGGCTAGGCCAGCGTATTAAAGATATACGTGGAAAACTAGGTATTACGCTTGAAGAAGCAAGCCAGCGCACGGGGCTTGCTCGCTCTACACTGAGTAAGATAGAGAACGAACAGATTTCTCCTACGTTCCAAGCGATGCAAAAGCTAGCAATGGGCTTGCAAATAGATATGCCACAACTCTTTGAACCACCAAGAAAAAAGGTTGCAACAGGACGTCGTGATTTAACGAAGGCAGGACAGGGTAAGCCTCATCCAACACCAACCTATGAGCATGAGCTTTTAGCGACGGAACTTTCTAATAAGAAAATGATGCCTTTTAAGAGTCGGATTAGGGCGCGTACTTTTGAAGAGTATAACGACTGGGTACGCCACGATGGTGAAGAGTTTCTAATGATCATATCGGGCGATGTGATGTTCTACTCAGAATTCTATGAACCAGTCTCGATGAGCGAAGGGGATAGCATGTATTACGATGCCAATATGGGGCATATGTTAATCTCTACCAGTACAGAAGATGCACTGATTTTGTGGGTGACTGCAAAWTAAGTTAACAAAATTATAATTTCTTATAGTGAATGCAAACGTTTGCTTTTGTTTCTAACGTGTACCAAAAGACGCGATATTGATGTGAAAATCATCAATGTCGCGTTTTTGTATGGGTCTAATAATTGTTTTTAAATTGTTAAATGTCACATTTTGAGCTGTTTTAATCTTGTTAAGGGTGTAAAACTGGCTCATGCTTGTTTACTATAGTGAACACAGTTTACTCATGTTGATTGAAGTTTACTGAAGTGAATTCTTAGAAAGTGAGCGGTATAGGTTTTATGCAGTTATCTATTTTTATGATGCTAGCGATATTAAGCCTATATAAAAGACATCACTTTTTACTATCTACTGTTTTTAACGCTAAGTAGGTAAAGGTAACTAAGGACTAATAGGCTGAGGTTACTAATACTGATGGTTATCGTTAGAAGCGACTCTAAATAGAGATATAAGCGGCAGACTCGATTTGGACAGCCTGCAACGCTTCATGGAGAATAAAATGACTCAAGAACACGCTAATCAAGACCTACTAAAAACACCACTGCATGCCCTTCACGTTGAAGAAGGTGCAAAAATGGTTCCTTTCGCTGGCTACGATATGCCAGTTCAGTATCCACTAGGTGTAAAGAAAGAGCACTTACATACTCGTGATGCTGCCGGTCTTTTTGATGTTTCTCACATGGGGCAACTTCGCCTTCATGGCGCGAACGCAGCAGCTGTCTTAGAATCTTTGGTTCCTGTAGATATTATTGACCTTCCTTCTGGTAAGCAGCGCTATGCGTTCTTTACTAACGAGCAGGGCGGCATTATGGATGACCTGATGGTTGCTAACCTAGGCGATCACCTATTTGTTGTTGTGAACGCTGCATGTAAGACACAAGATATCGACCATCTAACTGCGCACCTACCAGCTGACGTAGAGATGGAAGTGATTGATGATCGCGCTCTATTAGCACTTCAAGGCCCTAAAGCGTCTGAAGTTTTAGCTCGTTTCCAACCAAGCGTTGCTGACATGCTGTTCATGGATGTTCAAAAAATCGATATTGATGGCGTTGAATGCATCGTGAGCCGTAGTGGGTACACTGGTGAAGATGGCTACGAGATCTCAGTACCAAACGACCATGCTGAAGCTCTTGCTCGCAAATTAACAGCAGAAGCAGAAGTAGAGTGGGTTGGCCTTGGCGCTCGTGACTCACTTCGTCTTGAGTGTGGTTTATGCCTATATGGTCACGACCTAGATACAACAACGACACCAGTAGAAGCTAGTCTTCTATGGGGCATTCAAAAAGTTCGCCGTACAGACGGTGAGCGTGCAGGCGGTTTCCCAGGCGCTGATATCATCCTTGAGCAAATCGCGACTAAAGATGTTCAACGCAAACGTGTTGGTCTAGTTGGTCAAACTAAAGCCCCAGTACGTGAAGGTGCTGAGTTGTTCGATGCTGAAGATAACAAGATTGGTGTAGTAACAAGTGGTACTGCTGGCCCTAACGCTGGCAAACCTGTTTCTATGGCTTATGTTCGTACTGATTTAGCAGCGATTGGCACTGAAGTATTTGCTGAAGTTCGTGGCAAGAAGCTAGCGATGACTGTAGAAAAAATGCCGTTTGTACCGCAACGTTATTACCGCGGATAGATTGTAAAGTAACCATTTAATTGGCGATTTATAAAAAGCAGTTAGATTATCCAATAATCTGGCTGCTTTTTTATTTCTTTGTTGATAATGTGTTGCATTAAGGCATCAGTTATCTGTCCGAACGATGATTGCATACCTATACTAAATATAATATTCATGAAAGTTAATTGGTAACCCTTACAGGAAGCCAGTACCTCCGTAAGGGTAAAATACCAGGGTTGGTGTATGAAAAAATTGTCTATTTTGTCGTTAGCGCTTGTTTCTTCATTTATACACGCTGAAGTTGAGATCTCACCGTATATAGTTAATGGCTCTGACGCTCCAGTA
>NZ_JAKJSW010000095.1:0-16380 GCF_050337375.1 Vibrio makurazakiensis
ACCTCTAATAGGAGGCGTATCATGAGTACCATTGCATTTATTGGGCTAGGAAATATGGGTGGCCCTATGGCTGAGAACCTCTTGAAAGCGGGGTTCACCGTCCAAGTTTTTGACCTAAATGAAACGGCATCCAAAAAACTGGAGCCTCTAGGCGCTGTAATCTCGAATTCAGTGTTACAAGTCGTAAAAGGCGCAGATACCGTCATCACCATGCTCCCGGCTGGTGCTCATGTTCGCTCCGTTTATCTTGGCAATCAAAGTGGTGGCGTTGGGCTATTAGATGTTGTCGCTGCTAATACTTTCCTCATTGATTCTTCGACTATTGATCCTGAAACAGCAAAGCTGGTGGCGAATGAAGCGAGCAATAAGGGTTTGTTGTTTGTGGATGCTCCTGTGTCTGGCGGTGTGGCTGGAGCTAAAGCGGCGACGCTAACCTTTATTGTTGGCGGAACTAAAGAAGCTTTTGCGAAGGCGCAAGTCATTTTGCAGCATGTTGGGAAAAATGTATTCCATGCGGGGAACGCTGGCGATGGTCAAATGGCAAAAATTTGCAATAACCTGATGCTTGGAATCTTAATGTCGGGTACGTGTGAAGCGTTGAATCTAGGGATTGATAACGGCCTAGACCCTAAAGTACTGTCGGACATTATGTTGCAAAGCTCAGGAAGAAATTGGGCTCTAGAACTGTATAACCCTTGCCCGGGAGTGATGGACAAAGCGCCGGCAAGTAATGAATATCAACCAGGCTTTATGGGTAAATTAATGCTCAAAGATTTAGGTCTTGGAATGGATGCAGCAAATCAGAGTCAATCTTCAATCCCAATGGGAACATTAGCCCGAAACCTTTACGCATTTCACAATGCGAATGGCAATGAAGAGTTAGACTTTTCGAGTTTATTTGAGTTTTATCAGCGTCAAACAAAACAGTGAGTAATTCGTCGGTAACAAACGCATACAGCCTGACCATGGAGTGGAGTTAAATGAATCTTAAAGAAAGTGTTATTGCGATAACTGGAGCAGGGCAAGGTTTAGGTCAAATGATGGCCATTACATTAGCTCAGGCTGGAGCTGAGTTGGCATTGTTAGACGTGAACGAAGAGGCGTTACGGACAACTCAAGAGCAGTGTCACATGCTTGGGACAAAGGCTCTGATTTATCGAGTTGATGTAACCAGTGAACCAGAAGTGGAGCAAGTATTTTCTGATATTGTTGAAGATTTTGGCCAACTCGATGGTTTAATCAATAACGCTGGGATCTTACGCGATGGGTTATTGGTAAAAGCAAAAGATGGCGAAATGACTAAAATGTCACTCGAACAGTTCAACWCCGTCATCAACGTAAATCTGACTGGAACATTCCTTTGTGGGCGAGAAGCCGCAGCTAAAATGATAGAAACCAAGCGTAAAGGTGTGATCATCAACATATCCAGTGTCGCGAGAGCGGGAAATATGGGGCAATCAAATTATTCCGCATCGAAAGCCGCCGTGGCTTCACTTGCAACATGTTGGGCCAAAGAGCTGGCTCGCTACGGTATTCGAGCCGCTGCAATAGCACCGGGCATTGTTCAAACTGCTATGGCCGCAAGTCTTAAGCCAGAAGCGATTGAACGTTTGAACAAAATGGTGCCTGTAGGCCGTATTGGGGAAACTAGTGAAATAGCCCACGCGGCTAAATATATTTTTGAAAATGACTATTTCACCGGTCGTGTTTTAGAAGTTGACGGCGGTATGCGGATGTAATGCACCTAACACAGTTGAATTTACTGCTCAGAATCGAACACTATTTTTCCTTGGAGTACTGTCATCAGAATTGATGTATCGGCAATGTCTGCTGGCTTCATTGCGGTAATATCTTGCTCTAGAATCGCAAAGTCGGCAGATTTTCCGATTTCTATGGAGCCAGTGATCTTTTCAAGACCGAGGCTATAAGCGGCATTTATGGTGTAGGCATCAATAGCGGTGTTTACATCAGGCAGCCCCGTTTTACCCATAACGATACTGTTAGCAATGCCCTTAAGTGGGTTAATGCTATGCACATTCCAGTCACTGCTTAATGTCACATTCGCACCTGTATCGTAAATTGACCTTAGATTCATCATCGCTCGTGCTCGCTTTGCTCCTAGAAAAGCTTCAGCCCATTGGTGATCATGATTGACTACATAGTCTGAGCCCACCTGAAAATCAGCAGTGACATTAAGAGCACTAAATCGTGGCACATCATGGGCATTTATCAGTTCGACATGAGTAAGTGTGTAAGGCATTGTTGAACCTTGTTCCCGGATTAGCTCGATGGCGTTGAGTGATTCTTGTACCGCACCATCACCTATTGCGTGAATGTGAGCGCTATAGCCAAGCAGGTTCAGCTCTTTGAGCCATAAGCTCATATTTTTTGGATCTATGTAGTTAATGCCATAAGGTTGATCTGGAATATATGTGTCTAGATACGGAGCTAGAGTTTTAGCTGTGCCGTTAATAAAAATGCCATCGCTGTACATCTTGACTTGATCGACGAGCAATAAGTCGTTTTTGTCTTTCGTTGCGATTTGTCGTAAATAAGTTAGCTGAGGTTCCATAGGATCCGCAGGGGATATCCAAGGTCGCAGGGAAATACGGGCTGTTAGCTCTCCCTGTTTTTCTGCTTCTTTCCATACTTCGTACCAGCCACGTTTCCAATATAAACGGCCATCACCGATAGTGGTGATCCCGTGTGCAGCAGCTTCCCCTAGACCCAAAAGTAGCCCGTTATAGCTTTCACCAAACTGGTTTTCCAAGCTATTCCAAGCCATTTCCATGACGATATCACCAGCGTTATCCATCAAAATACCATTAAGTTCTCTGCTTTCTTCATCTCTGAGAAGCTTGCCTCCTTGAGGATCTACTGAAAGTTGAGTAAGCCCCGCGATTTTGAGTGCCGCTGAGTTAACCCACATTGAGTGAGAAGTTTGCTCCATGAGAATGACGGGTTGCTCTGGGAATATTTGGTCTATGACTTGTAAAGGTGTGTAGCGATTACTTTCGTTAAGGATTGCTTCAATAGAAAAGCCATAACCCATTAGCCATTGATTGGGCTTAGCATGTTTACGACATTTTTTTAAATATGGGATTTGTCCGTCTAAGCCTTCATCTAAACTCAGCTCACAGCCTCCCCCTGCCTCTGAAGCTGCTTCGAATACGTGGTTGTGGTTATCAATGAATCCAGGCAAAACAAATGCGCCTTGCAAATCAACAATTTCAGTTGAGCTTTCTTGTAACTGATTCGCTTGGGTGGAGGACCCGACAAAAACAATTTTTCCATCAGATACAGCTATCGCGTTAGCAGATTGGTGCCCATATACCTTCGCATTCGTAAATATGGTTTCCGCCATTTGAGCAGCGATAGTTATTGGGCTAATGATGATGCTTGCGAGTAATACGGTTGAGTAGGTGAGCTTCATTGAACGTCCTTGCAGCACATTGATAAATATGGATGGAGCTTATGTATTTATAAAAGTCTAACTCAGTGGAGCGGATAAAGAGAATTGAAGGTGTTAAATTTCTGGGTGGTGAAAATAATTATGTTGCTTTGGTCACGCAGTTAGTCGCTTATACCGAGTTTTTATTTGTTCATAACGAAAGATTCTAATGAAAAAATCATAGATGGGTTTTAACTTACGTAAACGCCCCGATATTGTTTAAGTAAGCGTAATTTTGGATAGCAGCATTATTTCCAACAAAGTAAAACCATAAATAAGGAAACATAATGGCAAACGAATACACACCACCAAAAGTATGGACTAACGACGAAAAAAATGGCGGAGAATGGGCGAGCATCAACCGACCTGACTCTGGCGCTAGGCATGAGAAAGCATTGCCCGTTGGTTCGAATCCAATCCAACTTCATTCGCTAGCAACACCAAATGGTCAAAAAGTTACTATCATGCTTGAAGAGCTATTGGCACTTGGTGTGACAGAAGCTGAGTATGACGCATACTTGATTAATATCGGCGAAGGTGACCAGTTCTCATCTGGGTTCGTTGATATCAACCCAAATTCAAAAATCCCAGCGCTTGTTGACCGTTCTGGCGATGAAGCTATTAATGTTTTTGAATCGGGTAACATCTTACTTTACCTTGCAGAAAAGTTTGGCCACCTACTACCAACGGATGTAAAAGCGAAAACGGAAGTTATGAACTGGTTGTTCTGGCTTCAAGGTTCAGCTCCGTATCTTGGTGGTGGTTTTGGTCACTTTTATGCGTATGCACCAGAAAAATTCGAGTATCCAATCAACCGTTTCACTATGGAAACTAAACGCCAGTTAGATGTTTTAGATAAACAACTAGCGAAAGGAGCGTTTATAGCTGGTGATGACTATTCAATTGCGGACATCGCCATTTGGCCTTGGTACGGAAACCTAGTCTTAGGCGCGGTTTACAACGCAGCTGAATTCCTTGATGTTGATAGCTATGTTCATTTGAAACGTTGGGCGGAAATGATGTCAAAACGTGAAGCTGTGCAGCGTGGGCGCATAGTAAACCGTTCATTTGGCGAAGAGTGGGAGCAGTTGCCTGATCGTCATTGCGCCGCTGATATCGATAAAGTGTTAAGCAAAAAGCCGAGCTAAGAATTGGTTGAATAAAAGATCGATAAAATAACACGATTGAATAAACCTACCAGTCACGTACGTGTTGGTAGGTTTTTGTGTTTTTGAACACTACATATTTTGATAGTTAGGGCCTCCGCCGCCTTCGGGTGGCTGCCAAGTGATGTTCTGAGACGGATCTTTAATATCGCAAGTCTTACAATGTAGGCAGTTTGCCGCGTTAATTTGTAACTGCTTAATGTTGTCGATAGTAACGATTTCATAAACACCAGCAGGGCAGTAACGCTGGCTTGGCTCGTCGTAGTCGACTAAGTGGCATTCAATGGGGATGGTTTGGTCTGTTAGAATTAAATGACAGGGTTGGTTTTCTTCGTGTTGGGTTCCCGATAGAAAAACTGATGAAGGTTTATCAAAACTTAATGCGCCATCAGGTTTAGGGTAGGCGATTGGTTGGCATTGTTGCTTCTGTTTTAAACTACGATGATCTTCATGGTTGTCTTTGATCGTCCAAGGTATTGGTTGATCGAGAAGGTGAGCCCACAAGTTATGTTCAAACGTTGCCATTGCGCCGCCCAACAAGCTACCGAATTTGTGTATTTCGGCACCAAAATTTCGACTGTCTTGAAGCTCTTCCCAAAGCCATGAATCTTCAAATAGGGTTTGGTAATCAGGCTCTTTGGGGAGAGTTGGTGATGTCAAAGCCTCAAATATCGATTCTGCGGCTAACATACCTGACTTCATCGCGGTGTGGCTGCCTTTGATTTTCGCAACGTTAAGCGTACCCGCATCACACCCTATCAAAAGCCCACCAGCAAACTGTTGTTTAGGTAATGAAGATATCCCGCCCTTGGTTATGGCTCTCGCACCGTATGAAATTCTTTGTCCACCTTGCAAGTATTGCTTGAAAGTCGGATGGTGCTTTAGCCGTTGAAATTCATCGAAAGGACTTAAATAGGGGTTACTGTAATTTAAATCGACAATAAGTCCGACTGCAATTTGGTTACCTTCTAGGTGGTAAAGAAACGCGCCACCAGAAGTACTACTTTCACTTAATGGCCAACCGGTTGTGTGGATTACGCGCCCTGCATTATGTGAATCGCATTCTGGTACTTCCCAAATTTCTTTCATACCCAAAGCGTAATGTTGGGGTTGTTTACCAGCATCTAACTTAAATTTTTGTATCAGCTCCTTTCCCAAGTGCCCACGACAGCCTTCGGCAAAAACGGTGTATTTTGCTTTCAGTTCGATCCCCGCTTCAAAACTGCTTTTGTTTATGCCACCTCTATCTATGCCCATGTCAGAAGTATTAATGCCAGTGACAGCGCCACTTTTATCATAATTGATAGTTGCAGCGGCAAACCCAGGAAATATTTCAACCCCGAGAGATTCAGCTTGCTCTGCTAGCCAACGACATAAATCCGCTAAACTGATTACGTAATTCTTATCGCTATTGAGCATAGGCTTAGGTGTTAATTGGTGCGGAACCGGGATGTGGTTTTGGTCGGTTGTCAGGTATAAAAATTCGTCCATACAGACGGGAGTGGTTAGTGGCGTATCTAGTTCCGGCCAGTTAGGGAACAATTCGTCTAGGGCTGTTGTTTCAAATAAAGCACCGGAAACAATGTGGGCTCCAACTTCTGCGCCTTTTTCTACAACACAAATTGAGAGCGGTTCTTCGTGATTACTGCCCTGAATTTGGTCATTGCTTTGATCGTTGTTTTGGGCGTTATGCTGCTTATTGAGTTGAGCAAGTTTACAGGCTGCCGCTAAACCGGAAGGGCCAGCTCCGACAATGACAACATCAAATTCCATGCACTCTCTGTCCATTTTGTATACCCACCTATACGCGACTGACATAAGTTTAAATATAGTCCAGTTGACGTAAACGTAAACTTTACTAAGCTCAGAAGTAAGCTTGGTAGAGCGAAAATCTTACTAATTTCTAAGTACGAGAACGCTATCTTACCTATTGAAAATAATGAGTATCTAAAGACAAAACTTAAATAAGGCTTGCACGAAGAGCATCCCAATATAAAAGGAAAGCATTGTGAAAGTATTAGTAGCGATAAAACGGGTAATTGACCCTTACGTTAAGATCAGGGTCAAAAGTGATGGTAGTGGCGTTGAAACAAATAACGTCAAAATGACGATGAATCCATTTTGTGAAATTGCGGTTGAAGAGGCTGTTCGATTAAAAGAAGCGGGACATGCTGAAGAAGTTGTTGTGGTATCTATTGGTGATTCAACTTGCCAAGAGCAGTTGAGAACGGCCTTAGCGTTAGGTGCGGATCGAGCTATTCACATTGATGTTGAAGCTGCGCCTCAGCCGTTAGCAACTGCGAAACTATTACAGGCTGTTATGGTAAATGAAGACGCTGACGTTGTATTACTCGGCAAGCAATCAATAGATACAGATAATAACCAAGTGGCTCAAATGCTCGCAGCGTTAACTAAACGCCCACAAGGAACTTTCACTTCTGAATTGAACGTGAACGATGGTGGAAAGCTATTGGTTACACGCGAAGTAGATGGCGGGCTTGAAACTTTAGAGTTAGAGCTTCCAGCGGTTATTAGTACAGATTTACGCCTCAATGAACCTAGGTATGCGTCATTGCCTAATATTATGAAAGCAAAACGAAAACCGTTAGTTACCACAACGCCTGATGAATTAAATATTAGCGTTGAAGCCACCCAAGAGGTTCTTGAAGTGCTTCCGCCGAAAGCTAGGCAATCGGGTGTGATGCTCGAAAACGTTACACAGTTGGTCGATAAACTAAAAAACGAAGCCAAAGTTATATAGCGCAACAACTTATATTGCAGAAGAGCGCTAAGGAGCGATCTTATGGGTGAAGTTATACATTCCACAGAAGAACTTTCGAAATCAGTTCTTTCAACATTGGTTATCGTTGAACACGATAACCGATCTGTTTCATCAGATACGCTGTGTACTTTACAAGCGGCCTCCCATATAACGGGAAATGAACAAAGTGTTGCGATTACGGCTCTAATTATTGGATATCAGTGCCAGTCCGTTGTCGATTCTATCACTCAGTTCGTTGACCATGTTCTTGTGATTGATTCTGAGCGATATCAGTATGTATTAGCTGAAACCTATTCAGATGTAGTGGCTAAAATCGGCACTGGCTACTCGCATTTGCTGGCTCCTGCGACTACGTTTGGTAAAAATCTAATGCCAAGAGTTGCGGCAATGCTTAATGTTGGACAGTTGTCTGATGTGACCGAAATCGAAACTTCAGATATTGTCATACGCCCTGTCTATGCAGGTAACGCATTAGCTAGAGTTAAATCCAATGATCCAATCAAGGTCATTACTGTCCGTAGTTCAGCTTTTAATATTGTTTCAGCAAAACAGAATGTCACCGATGATATAAAAGTCATCGATCCAGTCAGTCTAGACGCGGACAGTTCACCACATTTATCAGAGTTTAAATCACAGCACAAAGTAATGAGCGAGCGCCCAGAGCTTCCAGCCGCGAGAGTTGTAATCTCTGGTGGTAGGGGATTAGGTAGTAAAGAAAACTTTGCTTTAGTTGAGCAGTTGGCTGACAAGTTAGGTGGTGCTATTGGTGCATCTAGAGCCGCAGTAGACGCTGGTTTTGTGTCGAATGACCTACAAGTAGGGCAAACCGGTAAAATCGTTGCACCTGAACTCTATATTGCTATCGGGATCTCGGGAGCGATTCAACATCTTGCTGGGATGAAAGACTCAAAAATCATTGTGGCAATTAACAGTGATCCGGAAGCTCCGATATTTCAAATCGCTGATTATGGTTTGGTCGGTGACTTGTTTGAAATTATGCCAGAGCTAATAGGTACTATCGATTCTTAGAATCAACAACGCTACTTTGGTGTCTAATCGATGAATATCGAACTAACTAATTCACATTAGTGTGAGTTCGTTTTACTTAGTATGTTCATGTGATAGTTATGGTGCCTAGCGTATATTCTTTGAGGTGAAAGCCCATCGAATCGGTTTTCGCTATAGGTATTACGTGTGAGCCAGATCAATTAAACACTTCAGAATGCACTTCTTTTCGCTATTAAAGTAACCAATTAATATACTTTCGAACAAATACTGGTCAAACGATTTAAAAAATACAAAAATACTGTTGACTCATTTCATTGATTCCGTAAAATGCATCCCGTACCCAAGAGGAGAGCTGTTAAGCGATTCGAAAGGTGTTACTAAGGCGCCTTGGCAGAGTGGCTATGCAGCGGATTGCAAATCCGTGGACCTCGGTTCGACTCCGGGAGGCGCCTCCATTATCTTTCCCTTTTATGGGTGATGAATAATGAAATGCGATACTAGCTCAGTTGGTAGAGCGCAACCTTGCCAAGGTTGAGGTCATCGGTTCGAACCCGATGTATCGCTCCAAAATTTGAAGTGTTGATTGATTTCGACATTTAAGATGGTGTTTTACTTTTCAGTAATCGGCATCGCAATAAAGAATTGCGTGCCCTGGTGGTGGAATTGGTAGACACAAGGGATTTAAAATCCCTCGGCGTTCGCGCTGTGCCGGTTCAAGTCCGGCCCGGGGCACCATCTATTAAAGTCTGAACTTATGAAGTTCAGCATGCGATACTAGCYCAGTTGGTAGAGCGCAACCTTGCCAAGGTTGAGGTCATCGGTTCGAACCCGATGTATCGCTCCAAATTAAAAAGCCCGAACAGAAATGTTCGGGCTTTTTGGTTTCTGAAATCTAGCTTTCCCATTTGCATGTATTCTTCTAATTGTTTCTTAAAGCCTTCTGCCCGTATACCTATTACCATACACATACCTTTACTTTTTCAAAGCGACTTTCTTCAATCGCCACTTTAATATCTAGTAAGAAGTAAGTGGGATGAGGGGCTGTTGGCTAGGCTAATTAGATTGCCTATATTTAAAGCGATCGTTCAACCAAACCTCGTATTTATAAACCTATTATTAAAAAGTATTGATCGTTTGTTTCAATTTATGTTATTTTCCCGCGCAATCTCGGAATGGTCGATGTTCAAAAAGAGCGCGATTGCTTCTGGGGGATACGCGTAGTGACCATTCTTGCTGATTGGGACGCTACGTAGGGTAGGTATCGGCTAGTCCTTTAGCTGATAGACGGGATACTTATGGCGCAATTCGCCATGCTAATGGGAAACCCAACATTGAACTCATTTAACACAACATTGCTAATCAGCTCTGCATTTCCAAAGGGACCAGTTCTCCATAACTGTCCGATCCTGCAAAAATGTCCAATTCTTCAAARCAGTAGTATTACTGAACCTTGAGCTCACGCTAACAATTTACCGCTGTTTTAAAGCGGTCTAATTTCGTATTCGTCATTTGACTTATGCGAGCGTACAGCTATATCTCATTTCTAGACAATACGTGTATTTCACAACGAACTCTCTTTAACTAAGAGGATGTTTTTGTGCAATTACGTCTGATGGAGGTGGGTATGAACATATTCAAGGGGACTTTTATGACTACCGCCTTTGAAGTCGATATTAATACTATCGCAAATTCATTTTCAACTATGGTTCCTATTATAGAGGGAACTTACGATCTTACACCTGACGCTATTTTGCTAGAGCAAGAGCAGCACGAATCGGATGTACGTTCTTACCCGAGACGTCTACCTATCGCTATTAAAAGAGCATGTGGCGTTTTAGTTGAAGATACTCGTGGCCAGATCTTTCTCGATTGTCTAGCTGGTGCAGGTACTCTTTCTCTGGGTTACAACCACCCTGAGATTAACCAAGCACTAAAAGATCAGCTTGACTCAGGTTTGCCATACCAGACTCTCGATATTACGACTCAAGTAAAAGAGACGTTTATCCAGCGAGTGAAAGCCTTTCTTCCTCAAGACTTTTCAACTAACTCGGTTCTTCAATTCTGTGGTCCGTCTGGCGCTGATGCTGTGGAAGCCGCGATTAAGCTAGCTAAGCAAACAACAAGTCGTAATACCATGTTTGCTTTCCGTGGTGCTTACCATGGCATGACCAACGGCACCATGGGCATGATGGGCAACCTTGGCACTAAAGAACGTCGTAGCGGCTTAATGTCTGATGTGCACTTTATGCCTTTCCCATATAACTTACGTTGCCCGTTTGGTCTTGGTGGTGAAGCTGGTGCCAAGGCAAGCATTCGTTACATTGAACGTATGTTGAGTGATGATGAATCAGGGATCATGAAGCCTGCTGCTATGATCGTTGAGCCTGTACAAGGAGAGGGGGGCGTAATTCCAGCGCCTGCATCTTGGTTACAAGGTCTGCGCCGTATTTGTGATGAGCACGGTATTCTTCTTATTTTTGATGAAATTCAATGTGGTGTAGGCAAAACGGGTCATCGCTTTGCGTTTGAAGAATCAGGTGTTAACCCTGATATTTTGTGTCTTTCAAAAGCGATTGGTGGTGGACTGCCTATGTCGCTGCTTGTGTTCGACAAGAGTATCGATACATGGAAAGCCGGTGAGCATACCGGCACATTCCGTGGAAACCAGTTAGCGATGGTGTCTGGCGCTAAAGCGCTAGAAATTATTGAAAGAGATAACTTAGTTGAGCACGCAAATATTGCAGGTCAGTACTTACGTAATGGATTAGAAAAAATCCAATCTCGTGTGGACTGTATTGCTGAAGTTCGCGGTAAAGGTTTGATGCTTGGGGTTGAAATTCAGCAACCTAATGGCGAGCTTAACAAGTTTGGTGAGCCTAAATCAGACGGCGATTTGACTCTAGCTATCCAGCGCGCAGCTTTAGAACGTGGCTTGATGGTTGAAAAGGGTGGCCGTGATGGCTCCGTGATTCGTTTCCTTCCTCCGATGATTATCTCCTTCGAGCAGATCGACTTTGCACTGAATGTGATGGAAGAGGCAATATTGGCTGCTGGCGGTAATTTGCAAGAGAGCGAAGAGCCAAGCTCGGAGTCTAATCAAGCATGGAATAAGCATTTCATTCAGACTGGTTTTGGAGGAAGTGACGAATTCGCCAATGTCATGAACCAAACTACTCAAGCAATGAAGTCGGTATTTGAACAAGTCGATGCCCCTTATTCTGGACTCGATCCAAAAATGCTTGAAGCTGCAATTAAAGCTGTTGACCTCGATAACAATGAGCACTCTTTGGTTGATGTAGTAGGCAGTACTGCTGACCTAGTCGCAAAAAACTCCATCTTTGTACAGCATCCAGATTGTATCGCGCATCTTCACACGCCTCCTTTGATGGCATCGGTAGCTGCTGAATCAATTATTGCAGCATTGAACCAGTCAATGGACTCATGGGATCAAGCATCGGCTGCGACTTATGTCGAGCAGAGAGTAGTCGATTGGATGTGTGATAAGTATCAACTGGGTGCGCAAGCTGATGGCATTTTCACTAGCGGTGGTACACAAAGCAACCTAATGGGTTTATTGCTCGCGAGAGATTGGGTGGCTGATAAGTATGATGGTCACTCTATTCAAAAGCTTGGCTTACCAGACTACGCGAATAAATTACGCATTCTATGCTCTAAAAAGTCGCACTTTACTGTCCAAAARTCGGCATCTTTGTTAGGATTAGGCGAAAATGCAGTATGCTGTGTTGACGCTAATGCCAATGGCACAATTAAGGCTGATTTGTTGGATGCTGAAGTTAAAGCGCTCAAAGCTCAAGGGTTGATTCCTTTTGCCGTTGTGGGTACAGCAGGTACAACCGATCACGGCGCAATTGATGACCTTGATGCCATTGCCGACATCGCAGCAGAGCAACAGATCTGGTTCCATGTTGATAGTGCTTACGGTGGCGCGCTTATTTTAAGTAGCCATAAAGCACGATTGAAAGGTATCGAAAAGGCTGATTCAGTAAGCGTTGATTTCCACAAGTTGTTTTATCAAACAATCAGCTGTGGCGCAGTGCTACTGAAGGACAAAGCAAACTTTAAGTACTTACTGCATCATGCAGACTACTTAAACCGCGAGCATGACGAGTTGCCTAACCTGGTGGATAAGTCGATCGCTACGACTAAGCGTTTTGATGCATTGAAAGTTTTCATGACCATGCAAAGCGTTGGGCCAAAACAACTAGGAGAGATGTACGATCATCTTCTAGAACAAACACTTCAGGTCTCAGACCTAATTCAAAACCACGAAGGTTTTGAGCTGCTTGCTGAACCAGCACTTTCTACGGTGTTGTTCCGTTCTGTAGGTAGTAATAATCAACTAGGAAAGACTGTCACGGATTTAGACAAACTTAATCAGACTCTAAGGTTAGAGGCGCTGACTCGTGGCGTTGCTGTGCTTGGAGAAACAGTAGTAGATGGCAACAGTGCGTTGAAATTTACTATTTTGAACCCGTGTTTAAAGACTTCAGACTTTGAGTCTTTGCTTAACAAAATTCATACTCTAGCGGCTGAGCTAGCAGAACAACAAAGGTAATTAATACTATGGCAATTCTACAAATTGGTGCAGGCGGCGTTGGTTGGGTTGTTGCACATAAAGCAGCACAAAATAACGACGTACTGGGTGATATCACAATCGCATCTCGCACTGTGGCTAAATGTGAAAAAATCATCGAATCAATCAAAGGTAAAAATAACCTTAAAGATTCAACTAAGAAATTAGAAGCTCGCTCAGTAAACGCTGACGATGTTGATGCACTTGTTGCTTTGATCAAAGAAGTTCAGCCAGATCTTGTTATCAATGCTGGTCCTCCTTGGGTGAACATGGCAATCATGGAAGCGTGTTACCAATCAAAAGTGTCTTATCTAGATACATCGGTAGCTGTTGATTTATGTTCTGAAGGTCAGCAAGTACCACAAGCTTATGATTGGCAGTGGGGCTACCGTGAGAAGTTCGCTGAAGCGGGTATCACTGGTATTCTTGGTGCTGGTTTCGATCCAGGTGTAGTGTCTGTATTTGCAGCGTACGCAGTTAAACACTTGTTCGACGAGATCGACTCAATTGACGTAATGGACGTAAATGCTGGTGACCACGGTAAAAAGTTTGCGACAAACTTTGACCCAGAAACCAATATGCTAGAGATCCAAGGTGATTCTTTCTACTGGGAAAACGAAGAGTGGAAACAAGTCCCTTGTCACTCTCGTATGCTTGAGTTTGAATTCCCTAACTGTGGTTCGCATAAAGTTTACTCAATGGCACACGATGAAGTTCGTTCAATGAAAGAGTTCATCCCTGCAAAACGTATTGAGTTCTGGATGGGTTTCGGTGATGCATACCTAAATTACTTCAACTGCATGCGTGATATCGGTCTTCTAAGCCCAGACCCACTAACGCTTCATGATGGTACTGTTGTTCAGCCATTACACGTACTTAAAGCACTACTACCAGACCCAACATCTCTAGCTCCGGGCTACACTGGCTTAACGTGTATCGGTACTTGGGTTCAAGGTAAGAAAGACGGCAAAGAACGTAGTGTATTCATTTACAATAACGCAGACCACGAAGTGGCTTACGAAGATGTAGAGCACCAAGCGATCTCTTACACTACTGGTGTACCTGCTATTACTGCTGCACTTCAGTTCTTCCGCGGTGAGTGGGCTGATAAGGGCGTATTTAACATGGAACAACTAAACCCAGACCCGTTCCTAGCGACGATGCCTGAAATCGGTCTAGATTGGCATGTTCAAGAACTTGAAGCAGGTCAAGGTCTTCCTGTGATCCACGAGCTTAAAAAATAAGAACGAAACGCTTGTTTTTATTTAGTATCAAAGGGGACACGAGGTGTTCCCTTTTTAGACTTGCAACCTTAAGGTGTTGGTATCATTTATTTTGAGTTTGTAACTCATTTTGTTTGAACAGGACAAAATCAAAATAAATCACATCAACCTCATAATTTTCCTTTTCCATCTTTTAGATGCTGCTTGAGTGCGTATAGAAAATGACATTCCAGAAAGAAGAACTTAAAACCCCATATTTTATGATCAGCGAAGATAAGTTGATTGCGAACTTAGAGAAAGCGAAACAACTAAAAGAAATCTCAGGCGTGAAGCTAGTCTTAGCGCTTAAATGCTTCTCGACTTGGGGCGTGTTTGACATCATCAAACCGTACTTAGACGGCACGACAAGCTCTGGCCCTTACGAAGTTAAGCTAGGCCATGAAACCTTTGGTGGCGAAACGCATGCATACAGCGTGGGTTACAGTGAAGATGACGTGAAAGAAGTTGCGGACATCTGCGATAAAATGCTCTTCAACTCGCAAAACCAATTAGCTGCGTACCGTCATATTGTTGAGGGTAAGGCATCTGTCGGCCTGCGCTTGAACCCTGGTGTGAGCTACGCAGGACAAGATCTAGCCAATCCGGCGCGTCAGTTTTCGCGTTTGGGTGTTCAAGCTGACCATATCAAGCCAGAAATCTTTGATGGGATAGATGGTGTGATGTTCCACATGAACTGTGAAAATAAAGATGTCGACGCATTTATCGGTTTGTTGGACTCAATCTCTGAACAGTTTGGTACACATTTAGATAAGTTAGACTGGGTTAGCATGGGTGGAGGCGTATTCTTCACTTGGCCGGGTTATGATATCGAAAAGCTAGGTTTGGCGTTGAAAGCCTTTGCTGAAAAGCATGGCGTGCAGATGTACCTAGAGCCGGGAGAAGCGATCATCACTAACACGACCGATTTGGTAGTGACTGTTGTCGACATTGTTGAGAACGTGAAGAAAACGGCGATTGTGGATTCTGCAACAGAGGCACACCGCCTTGATACGCTTATCTATAATGAGCCTGCATCCGTTCTTGAAGCGTCCGAAAATGGTGAGCATGATTATGTGATTGGTTCATGTTCGTGTTTAGCTGGTGATCAGTTCTGTGAAGCAAGCTTCGATGAGCCGTTGAAGATTGGTCAAAAGTTGCACCTATTGGACAGTGCTGGCTATACGATGGTGAAACTTAACTGGTTTAATGGTCTGAAGATGCCTTCGATTTACTGTGAACGCAGTGGCGGTGAAGTTCAAAAGTTGAATGAATTTGGCTATGAAGACTTCAAACGTTCATTATCGCAGTGGTCGGTTAAATAAGTTCTAGATATAAAAAATGGCAGCCACGTGGCTGCCATTTTTATGTGATATGGATGTGGTTAGCGTTTCTACACATATCTTTTTGGTCAACTCTCAACCATCACTCGTGTGTCTTCGCTTAGGGATTCTAGCTCGTTTGCAACGTCACTAATTTGAATTTCAATCGGAAGCTTAATCGCCATATTAGCAGTAAATAAGCTTGAACTTACTCCACCACCGTCGGCAATGAATACTCGTTGGCAATCCATATCCAAAATATTTATCCCCTGATTATCAAGGACATGAGTGATCTCGTTGACAATGCCAGACCTATCATTCGAATCTAAACGTACTTGATAAATAGTATCTTGCGAATGGTGTATGAGCTCGGAGTCGACGAATTGAACTGTTAAGTCAGGATTGCTGGTAAATGCAGCTTTAACGTATTGCTCGTTGTGAGTAGGTAACTGAATTTTAATCACAGCAGCGACTTGGTCTTCTATGAAATTAACTTTACTAATTAACCACTTACCATCATTTTCATGAGTGACGCTCGCGAGTTGTTTGATAGTGGTCGGTGACGCTTTACCAACGAAGTTAACGATAAATGTTGAGTTCATATATAGTCCTCAGTACCCGTATAGTTAGAAAGTAGCGCTTGTATAACTTAGAAGTATCCCCTCAAATAGGAAAATAACTGTTTGATATTCAGCAACAAAACGCTTTAATTTTAGTGTAGAACTTGGGTACCTAGAATGTTTGATGCACGTCAATTTTTTGAACTAATCAGAGGGGACAGTGAGAATAGTTATACTT
>NZ_JAKJSW010000096.1:0-16153 GCF_050337375.1 Vibrio makurazakiensis
TATGACTCATTACTCTACTCTAATCAGGTTAGTTTTCAGTTTTATAGAATTTAAAAAAGGAATTTCCATTCACTTTCATTCCACTTAATTTTGCGCTTGTTGACCTCTTTAAGAAACGAGCGCTTAAGTCTGTCTAAGTTACTTTTCTTCCAATCGTCGCCAGATTGCTGGTAGCACTTATCGAAGTCGATGATCCAAACGGTATCGTTACCATCAATCAAGATGTTGTGAATATTTAGGTCGGTGTGATTAACTTGAACTTGATGCATCCTACTAATTTGCTCACCGATTTTTTTATACATCTCTGCAGGCAACGAGCGCTCTTGAAGAATTGAGACCAAGTCTCGTGCATTTGGGATCTTTTCACTCAACAAATCGGCTTGATAACAGAAAGTCCGCTTAACTGAACGTGCTGCAATCGGCTTTGGGACATTGACTCCCGCCTCTATAAGCAGGTTCAATAACTGAAACTCTTGGTAGCTGCGCGTATTTTTCCAGCCAGTAAAAATGTAGTGATCTTTAACTAACTTTCCAAATAAACCGCCACGGCGATAATGGCGCAGAGCTGCATCTAACTTATCAGCTTGTACGAACCAAGTCGTTCCTCGACCTTGCGCGCTGCCCACGACTTTGCCCGCTTGTTGCCAAAATTCAGGGTCAAAGCACCGGCTAGGGTCTTCTGATAATAATACTTCGTCGTACCAAATGGTTTGTTTATCTAGCGTCAGTTCTTTCATTTATATCTCGATCTAATCTTCAGCTTTAATAGTAGCGAAAGCCCTGCTAGTACAATCGCAGCAACATTTTACATCTAATGGTACTATCTGCATAATCCTTGATAACTTCCTCTAATCGAATTTCTTATGGCTCTTTTTTCTTCAGCTCCTAAATCTCTTTGTATTTTGCGTCTATCTGCAATTGGTGATGTGTGTAATACCATTGCAGCAGTACAAGCGATTCAAAAACAGTGGCCTGCAACCCAAATAACTTGGATCACGGGACAATTGGAAGCTCAGTTAATCAAAGATCTAGAAGGTATTGATGTCATTATCTTCGATAAGAAGCAAGGCTGGAAAGGCTACACACAACTTTGGAAAGAATTAAAAGGTCAGAGGTTCGACGCCCTTTTACACATGCAATATGCGTTTCGTGCAAGTATTGCGACGTTAGGGATCAAAGCAAAATATAAACTCGGTTTCGATACTGAGCGTAGTCAGGACTTTCAGACTATCTTCACTAATGTGAAAGTCACCTCTCCCAAAGAAACGCACGTTCTGGATGGCTTACTTGCATTCGCTGAATGCTTAGGCGTTAAAGACACCAAAGCATCATGGCAACTTGACTACAATTTTCACGATAAAACGTGGGCAGAACAGCAAATAACGCCACAGAGAAAGAACCTGGTGATAGTGCCAGCAGCCAGTAAAGGCTATAAAAACTGGACGGCTGAAGGGTACGCGGCTGTGATAAACCACGCCCAAAAACAAGGCTGGAATATCCTACTCGCTGGTAGCCCTGCACAAATTGAGTTGGATTTAGCCTCTGATATAGAAAACCTCATTACCAACCCGGTGACCAACTTAGTTGGTAAAAGTAGCTTAAAGCAAATGCTCGCTTTACTCGATTTAGCTGATTTAGTTATCGCGCCTGRTACCGGCCCAACCCACATGGCAAATGCGATGGGTACTCCCGTTATTGGTTTGTACGCTCACCATAACCCTGAAAGAACGGGACCATATTTATATCGTAACTACGTAGTATCTGCATACGATGAAGCTATCAAAGCAGAAACAGGCAAAGATAAGTCTGAATTAAGTTGGCGCTCTCGAGTCAAAGACAAACAAGCAATGCAACGAATCAAAGCACAAGACGTAATTGCTATGTTTGATAGAGTGACCCTTGAGATCACGAAGTAACTGAAAGTTAAGTTCTCGCTAACTCAGTTTCACGCTACACTATTTCAACGAAAAGCAGCTTATTCAGTATTACTCACATTCGAGGTATAAGAGTGACTAAACCAACATTAGCCGTGGCTTTAATTGTCAAAAATGAAGCTCAGCACTTAAAAGCGTGTTTAGAGACCGTTCATGACTGGGTTGATGAAATCGTCGTGATGGATTCAGGCAGTACAGACCACACTGAAGAAATTGCACGAACTTATACTGATAAGTTTTTTGTAAATGAAAACTGGCCTGGCTTTGGGCCTCAACGTCGCCTTGCTCAATCTCATGTTGAGTCAGACTACGTACTATGGCTAGATGCCGATGAACGTGTCACCCCAGAGCTAAAAGAAAGTGTATTGGCAGCAGTAGCTGCTAACAAGCCAAATGTGCTGTATAGCTTTGCTCGTTTAAGCTGGGTTTTTGGTCGCTACATCCGCCATTGTGGTTGGTATCCTGATCGAGTACTTCGCCTATACCCTGCGAAGTTAACTCAATACAACGACTCACTCGTTCATGAGAAAGTTGAAACCTCGGCTGACATGAAAGTAGAAAAACTAGCGGGCGATGCTATTCACTATACTTATAACGACATGAACCATTATCTAGTTAAATCGGCGGGCTACGCTAAAGCTTGGGCTGAACAACGTGAAAAGCGTGGTAAGAAAAGTAGTATCAGCCAAGGCATCTTGCATGCTCTCGGCTGCTTTTTGAAAATGTATGTGGTTAAAGCAGGCTTCCTCGATGGCAAGCAAGGGTTCTTATTGTCTCTACTATCGGCGCATTCTACTTTTGTAAAATACGCAGACCTGTGGATTCGCACGAACACCGAGAAAGTGCAAAAAAATTAATATAACTAACAATATTAAATAGTTGCCGGACGTTCAGGTCCGGCAATCTAATTTAAATCAAAACGCTCACGAGCCTAGTGACCAACAACTACAGTTAATCAGTTAACACCTTCGAAACCCATAGATTGAGTTCCTCTTTCAAAGCTTCAATTTCAATACGACTCATGTCATCTTGGCTTTCTTTATCTTCTGCTTGCGGAGGACAAAACGCTAAATGGTGCGCTGCTGAATTTATCGGTTTCCAGCGTAAAGGGGTTGCAGAGCGCTTGCTTGGGAAGAACCCAACTGTAGGAACATCGATCGCAGCGGCAATATGAAGCGGACCAGTCGAACCAGCGATAAACAAATCAGCACAAGCAATCGAACGTGAAAAGTCCACTAGCCCATCATTTTTATCGTAAACCACCGAATGAATAGCTTGCTGCGCCAGCAATAATTGCAATTCTTTGGCTTTCTCTTGCTCTCCTGGGCCTGCGGTCAATACAAACTCAACATCACATTCTAGGCTTGCAGATAATTCTGTGTATTGCTGCAATGATAAATTATTTGCAGAACCACCACTGCCAGCATGAATAAACACCCAAGGCTTACTTTGGCTCAGCTCGAGTTGAGCTGCCAATTTCTGTCTCTGCTGCTGTAATTCTTCAAAATCAAAGCTTAAGAATGGCGCTTCAGGTTCAATAATACTTTCACCTGCATCGTTCAAAAATGCGCGGATTAGATCTAAATTGTATTCAAACTCTGGTTTAGCCGATTGAGAACGCTTCTGTTTAATTCGATGATTATAAAAGATCTGAGCTAATTTAGTTGCAGGAGCTAGTCGGTATGGAATGCGAGCTTTCCACACCAGTAGTGCATTATAAGTCGTAGAAAATAAGCTGATAGAGGCATCAAACTGCTGTGCCTTAATATCTGAGACTAACTGCTTCTGCTCTGATTTACTGGCTTCCTCAGTCGGATCAATCATTACTTCATCAATCCAAGGGCAAAGCTTCGCAAGTGCAACCGTATAGCTCGGCACCAAAGCGGTGATATGACAATAAGGCATTGATGATTTCAGCATGGCGAAGCTTGGCCATGCCAACATAAAGTCACCAATTTTGTCATTTCTAATTACTAGCAGCTTTTTCATATCCAACTTATCTTCTATTGCTCACAATTCCCAAACTCTATACTACCTACTTCAATAGGTAATTTTGAGCCTTTTTGTTAAGATTGAATGAGATATAACATAGTGAGTAAATATTGTGACTAAGAAACGCCTCTCTCGCGTCATCTACCCTGGTACTTTTGATCCTATCACTAACGGGCATCTTGACCTTATTGAACGAGCAGCTGAGATGTTTGATGAAGTGATCATAGCTGTTGCAGCAAGTCCCAGTAAAAAGACGATGTTCACCCTAGAAGAGCGAGTTGCATTTGCGACAGAAGTAACTAAGCACCTAAAGAGTGTCTCTTCAAAAGGTTTCTCTGGTTTGATGGTTGATTTTGCACGGGATGAAAAAGCTAACGTCCTGATCCGCGGATTACGAACTACGGTCGATTTCGAATATGAGTTTGGTTTGACCAACATGTATCGACGTTTAATGCCAGATTTAGAGAGTGTATTTTTAACACCAGCAGAAGAGCACGCTTTTATATCTTCAACGATCGTACGTGAAGTAGCGATACATGGTGGTGATGTTGACCAGTTTGTACCTCAAGTTGTTGCTGATGCCCTACATAAAAAAGGCTCAGCAAAGTAGCAACGAATTACTATCACTCGTTGCTATAAACTTAATTACACTTGGCACCGGGAGCAAAAGAATGTATTTCGTTGTCCTATTTTTTGCTCTTCAATTTTCTCACCACAATTAGGGCAAGCTTCACCTGCTTTGCCATAGACTTGGAGCTCTTGTGCAAAATACCCTGGCTTACCGTCCGCTTGAGAAAAATCTTTAAGTGTCGTACCGCCTTGCTTAATTGCGGTAGCCAGCACCTCTTTGATATTCGCTGTTAGCTCAATCCACTCATTGAGCGCCAATTTATTCGTTGGTCGTAACGGATGAATGCGTGACGTAAACAAAGCTTCATTCGCATAGATGTTCCCTACCCCAACCACGACCTTGTTATCCATTATAAATTGCTTCACTGCTATTTTTCTGACTTTGGCTTTATCTGCAATATACTCAGCATTGAACTCTTCGGTTAATGGCTCAGGGCCAGAACCTTCGAGTACCGAGTGAGACTGACCAACCGGACAAAATAACCAAGCACCAAAACGTCGCGGATCGTTATAACGCAATACTTTTCCGTTGGTTAACTTAAGATCAACGTGATCGTGTTTCTCGGCAGGAAAATCTGCATCTAATACCCGTAAAGAACCCGACATCCCTAAATGAACAATGGCAGAGCCTTTATTTGTCTCGATAAGAAGGTACTTGGCTCGGCGTGAAATAGAACGAATTATCTCACCCTCTAAATCTTTTAATTGTTGAGGTATATCCCAACGAAGTTTCGGGGTACGGAACGTCAGAGTCTTTATGGTTTGCCCAACTAAATGAGGGCTTATTCCCATTCGGCTTACTTCAACTTCTGGTAACTCTGGCATGAGATCTTCCTAAACAACATATTGAATAAAGTATTAAAAAGGGAGGAGAACGAATATAACCTTGCTCTCTGACTTTCAAGCTTTCTCGATTAAGGGATCAAGTATTCGTCTTCAACCGAAACCGCGATCCATTTATCTTGCCAGTTTTTCAGCAACCAAAACTGGGGCGTTTGATAATAGGTCAGTCTTTGAGGTTCTTCTTGCTCAACGTACCAAACTTCAGCACTTTGTGGACTGCTCAAGTTTGCCTGGAGATCTTGGTAAGTTTGCTCATCAATTTCGGTACCTACGAGCATACGCCAACGCTGAACTAACTCAGCTGGTTCAACCGACACCTCAGGGCTTATCTCCCAACCTTCTGAAGTTCTTTCTAACGACCACCTAGAGGTATGGATAGATTGCAGTTCATAGTTAGGGTTTAGCAAATATGGGTTAATTTGGTTTGGTTCTTCAATGAGGAAGTGCTTGATCAATGTCGGTAGGTTCAATACTGCAATAAAGGCAATTACACATAGCATTAAAATGTTGTTCCACTTGCGACCACGATACCTCATGACAAGTTCCTTCTTACGCTTTTGGCTAACTAGATTGGCTATATACCTTAATATTAAATAACAGGTATAAAAAAACCTAGCTCGAAAGCTAGGTTTTTAACACTGTTTACAAAAGAGCAATCAATTACTTGATTTTAGCTTCTTTGTACATAACGTGCTGGCGAACTACTGGATCAAACTTTTTGATCTCAAATTTGCCTGGCATGTTACGCTTGTTCTTGTCAGTTGTGTAGAAGTGACCAGTTCCAGCAGAAGATACTAGACGGATTTTCTCACGAATGCCTTTAGCCATTGCTTAATTCCTCTTAAACGTTTTCGCCACGTGCACGGATATCAACAAGAACAGCATCGATGCCTTTCTTATCAATAATACGCATGCCTTTAGCAGTTAGACGTAGTTTAACAAAACGTTTTTCGCTCTCTACCCAGAAACGGTGAGTTTGTAGGTTCGGCAGAAAACGACGCTTGGTAGCATTGCGTGCGTGTGAACGGTTGTTACCCGTTACTGGACGCTTACCAGTTACTTGACATACTCGGGACATGAATGTCTCTCCAAATCGTTTCAGCTCGATATCAACCTTGGTGGCCGAACCTCTCTATCAATTCTGAAAATAGAGGTAAAAACCATAATGGAAAATCCATTCAAGGCTATCAAAGGTCGCGTATTATACTAACTTGACATGCATTGCTCAAGACCCGAACAGATCCTTTTTACAGGTTTTCGTGATCTTTTTTTGAACAGAGCAGCTTTTTGAGTAATCAGAGCTGATTTAAGGTTCTAAAATGTGGGCGGAATGATAGCAGATTTTTATCAACTAACAAGCCGAAATGTGATTCAAATCCATCCACGTTCTGCAAATGACACAACTTCACCGTCTCCGACGACAAAATGGTCCAACACTCTAATGTCAACCAGCCCCAAAGCATCCGTCAATCGACGAGTGATTCTACGGTCTGATTGGCTAGGCTCAGCAACGCCTGACGGGTGGTTATGAGCCAGAATAAGTGCAGCAGCATTATGCTGCAGTGCCCGCTTAACCACTTCTCTTGGGTATACCGAAGCGGCGTCTATCGTACCTTCAAATAAAACTTCATCTTTTATTACGCGGTGCTGGTTATCCAAAAATAGAATATAGAAAGCTTCACGCTGACGATCACGCAATACACTAGAAAGGTATAATTTAGTTTGTTCAGGGCTTGTTAACGCATCACCACGAGATAAAGTCTCAGCCAAATAACGCTGAGTCATCTCGACTACCGCTTGTAGTTGTACATATTTTGCCTGTCCCATGCCTTTATGCTGGCAAAAATCTTGCTCTGAGGCTGAAAAGAGCTTCCTGAGTGAGCCAAAGTCCTTAATCAAGAAGTCAGCCAACTCCAAAACATTCATTCCTCGTGTCCCCGTTCGAAGAAATATCGCCAGTAGCTCGGCATCTGTTAAAGATTGAGGCCCACGAAAGAGAAGTTTTTCTCGTGGCATTGACTCATTCGGCAACTGTTTTATAGACATTCAAACTCTCATCGGAAATGGATCTTGATAGATTAAGGTCTAATGAACAATGAATCTGATAGCCAAACAACTTTTCCAAGCCACTTATCGCTGTGATGTAACTAAGTTGTTTGACGAGTATCAACTACACCTAATTGAGGTTCTAGGCACTCTTCGTCCTATCTGATATCGTAAGTCGCAGAATTTTTGAGGGATAAATCATGCAAATACTGGGTAATGAACAAGATACCGCCGATAAACGAAGTTTAGCAGGGAAAAAGATCCTACTAGGTATTAGTGGCGGCATCGCTGCCTATAAATGTGCAGAACTAACACGCCGACTCATTGAACGTGGTGCACAAGTCCAAATTGTAATGACGACAGCAGCAAAAGAATTCATTACCCCTTTAACCATGCAAGCTGTATCTGGAAGACCAGTATCCGACAGCCTGCTTGATCCTGCAGCAGAAGCGTCAATGGGTCACATTGAGCTCGCTAAATGGGCAGACCTAGTGCTCCTTGCTCCTGCGACAGCGGATCTCATCGCTCGAATCGGTGCTGGTATGGGGAACGACCTCCTAACAACGTTAGTACTTGCAACTGATTCGCCTATTGCGATCTCTCCAGCAATGAACCAACAAATGTATAAGAACATCACTACCCAAGAGAATATTGCGACATTAAAGCGACGTGGTTTTGAAGTTTGGGGGCCAGCGGCCGGCGAACAAGCTTGTGGTGATGTTGGTATGGGCCGTATGTTAGAGCCAATGCAGCTAGTCCATTTGTGTGAAGACTTCTTCCAGCCTAAACCTCTCGCTGGTAAATCTCTGCTTATTACTGCAGGTCCCACTCGCGAGGCAATTGACCCTGTGCGCTACATTACCAATCACAGTTCAGGAAAAATGGGCTTTGCTATTGCGGAAGCGGCTGCGAAACAAGGCGCGTCAGTAACCTTAGTAAGCGGCCCTGTATCATTAGCTACACCTTTAAATGTTAAACGTGTCGATGTGGAAAGTGCGCAGGACATGCTCGACAGCGTATCGGAACACGCAGCGACGCACGATATTTTTGTCAGCTGCGCCGCTGTTGCCGATTATCGTCCAGAATCAGTCGCGACTCAGAAGATTAAGAAAACCGATGCAAGCGATGATATGTCGATAAATATGGTGAAAAACCCAGACATTGTGGCTTCAGTCGCGAGCATGAAGGAAAATCGCCCGTTTACCGTCGGTTTTGCGGCAGAAACTCAAGATGTTGAAAAATACGCGCGCGGGAAATTATCTAAGAAAAATCTCGATATGATTTGCGCAAATGATGTGTCTATCGCAGGACAAGGTTTCAATAGTACTAACAACGCACTTCAGCTCTATTGGAAGGATGGTCAAAAGTCGCTTTCTCTCGATAGCAAGAGTGTATTAGGTGTACAGATCCTAGAACAGATCACTCTATTACTTAGCGAGAAGTAGTCACTATTTGAGGTAATCAACCTCTTATTTATTATCATCTTGCCACTATTCCGTTTCTACTTGCTAGGAACGGAATCAATTGATGTTTATAATCAACCCGCGTTCATTCATCATCTCTAGGAAAGGAAGTAAATAGATGGCTGGTACAAGAAAATCAAACCGTCGCGAAGAAATTCTTCAAGCTTTGGCTCAAATGCTCGAGTCAGCTGAAGGAGCCTCTCGAATTACAACTGCAAAGTTAGCAAAACAGGTTGGTGTTTCTGAAGCGGCTCTTTACCGTCACTTTCCAAGTAAAGCGCGTATGTTTGAAGGCTTAATTGAGTTCATCGAAGAAGCTCTAATGTCGCGTATCAATCGAATTCTCGATGATGAAAAGGATACGCTAGAACGTATTCGCCTAGTTTTACAATTAATTCTAGTATTCTCTGAGCGCAACCCTGGCTTAACTCGCATCCTTTCAGGGCATGCGCTAATGTTTGAAAATGAGCGCCTACGCGATCGTATCAATCAGCTATTTGAACGAATTGAAATGCAGCTTCGTCAAATCTTAAGAGAAAGAAAGTTACGTGAAGGAAAGTCTTTTCCTGTCGATGAAAAGATTCTAGCTGCACAATTGCTTGGGCAAGTAGAAGGAAGCTTAAACCGCTTTGTTCGTTCAGACTTTAAATATCCGCCAACCGAAAATTTCGAGGAGTACTGGGCTCTACTAAGCGCTCAGATTAAATAGTAAATGAAAAAAGATTGTAGACCCGAGTTTTCCACTGCACTTCTCCACCCTAAATACTGGCCTGTTTGGCTAGGGTTTGGGCTGCTCGCGTTATTTGTTAACTTATTACCTTATCGTCTTTTACTGCTTTCTGGCCAAACGTTGGGTCTAATCGGTATGAAAGTGGGTAGTAAACGTATCCATATCGCAAGACGTAACCTAGAGTTAGCATTTACAAACAAAGACTCAAAAGAAATCGACTCTATCGTTAGAGAAAACTTCAAAAACACCGGTCTAGCTTTAATTGAAACAGGTATTGCTTGGTTCTGGCCAACATGGCGATTTAAGCGCTTACTGACTCAAGAAAATACCGAAGTATTCCGAGAGTTTGAACAGCAGGGTAAAGGCGCTTTAGTGTGTTTTACTCATGCACTAAACCTAGAGATTACTGCACGCGCTTTTGGTGCGCTTGGCTTAGGTGGCCACGGTGTATATCGCCCACATAGCAACCCTGCCTATGACTTTATACAAGCATGGGGACGCACTCATGGTGGTAATACCATTCTCGACCGTCGAGACTTAAAAGGAATGATCCGAGCGCTAAAACATGGTGACCGCGTTTTTTACTTAGGAGATCATGATTACGGCCACAATAAGTCTGTCTTCGTACCTTTTTTTGACGTGGAAGAAGCATGTACGGTCACAGGTTCAAGTATTCTGGCTTACACGAGCAAATGCGCGATTGTTACAGGTTCAGGATGGCGTAATAGCAACGGTAAATACGACATCATCATAGATCCACCAATTCATGACGAATACCCACAAGATGATCCAAAAGCAGCCGCTGCTTTCCTTAACAAGCACTTGGAAAAGGTTATCTTACGTGGATTAGATCAATGGATGTGGCTACATAAACGTTTTAAATCGATGCCCGATCATTCTATGAGTAACTCTCGCTACTTGTAACCAATACCAAACGTTAATCAACATAAGACGTACTTAATGACGAATAATAAAAATAGCATCGACCATCATTTACATAACCCAACTTTTCAGTGGTCGTTTCTACACCCTAAGCATTGGGGAACATGGTTAGCGATATTCTTTGGCGCTATCTTTGCTTTTATGCCACCTAAAATGCGCGATGGTTTAGCACGTAAGCTATCGACTTTTGCAGTGAAGAAAAATGGGCGCGTTGTCAGACGTTCACGCGTCAACCTACAATATTGCTTCCCAGAAAAAAGTGATGAAGAACGCCAGTTCATCCTAGAAGAAACTTTCGTGAAAGCCGCTCAATACATGTTGGGCTACTCTGAGTTTTTAGTGCGTTCTACTAAGCATAATCAAAGCCGCGGTGTGATGATTGGGGAAGAAAACCTATTACCGTTACTTGATGCAGGGGAAAACGTAATTATTCTCGCTCCCCACGCTTGGGCCGTTGATTACCCGGCTGTAATGCTCGCAGCTAAAGGTTATAAAGTAACGACCATTATGAAGCCGCAGAAGAACCCTATTGGTGATTGGTTAATGCATGTTCAGCGCATGCAATATGGCGGTCGAATTTTTGCGCGTAGCGCTGGCGTTAAACCATTTGTGCGATCAATTAAAGACGGTTACTTAGGCTACTGGCTGCCAGATGAAGATCATGGCCTTGAGAATTCAGTTTTTGTTCCTTTCTTCGCAACAGAGAAAGCGACACTAAAAGGGTTTGGTAAAATGGCGCGTTTATCGAAAGCGAAAGTCATTCCAGTACTACCGTCATACAACGATAAAACCAGTAAATACGAAGTACATATCTTACCGGCGATTGAGAACTTCCCTTCTGGCGATGAAGAAACTGATGCTCGTGCGATGAATCAAGCGATTGAAGATCTCTTGCGCCCTCGACCAGAACAGTACATGTGGAATCTATCTCTACTCAAAACCCGTCGTGATGGCGTAGGTATCTACGACAACTCCCACAGCGCGTAGGCAGGACGGGGCAAACCTTAAATAATAAAAAGCCCTCGTATATACGAGGGCTTTTTTGTCTGTATCAGAAAATGTTAGATACCATACTCAGCGCGGTACGCTTTTACTGCTTCTAAGTTAGCAGCGTCTGTGCCCTTTTCTTCAAGGAAAGTCACAAGGTCTGTTAGGCTAACGATAGAAATAATCGCGCAACCAAAGTCACGTTCAACTTCTTGAATAGCTGACAATTCACCCTTTCCTTTCTCTTGGCGGTCAATAGCCACAAGAACGCCCGCTAAGTCAGCACCATTCGCTTGGATGATTTCCATTGATTCACGAATCGCAGTGCCTGCTGTGATCACATCGTCTACTAGCATAATGCGACCTTCAAGCGCGCTGCCTACAAGGTTGCCGCCTTCACCATGGTTCTTTGCTTCTTTACGGTTGAAACAGTAAGGCGTATCTACATCATGGTGATCCGCCAATGCAACAGCTGTAGTCGTAGCAATTGGAATACCCTTGTATGCAGGGCCAAATAATACGTCAAACTCAATTCCCGAATCAGCCAATGCTGCTGCGTAGAAGCGGCCTAAACGCGCTAGGTCACGACCTGTGTTAAACAATCCAGCATTGAAGAAGTAAGGGCTCTTACGGCCAGACTTTAAAGTAAACTCACCAAACTTAAGTACTTCTTTCTCTAGTGCAAATTCAATAAATTCACGTTGATATGCTTTCATGCTAATCCTCTATGTTTACTCAATAAAACTTAACTTACGCTCTGTATTACCTTTTCAGGTTTTACAGACAAAAAAATAGCCCCCAAATATGGGAGCTATCTAATAAACTATTCTGCCAGCGCCAACTTCTGCGCTTCAATAATATCGGCAATGCCCTTATTCGCGAGGGCTAGTAACTGCATCAGCTCTTCGTGGCTGAACGGTTCGCCTTCTGCTGTGCCTTGAATCTCAATCATCTTACCGCCTTCCGTCATTACAACGTTCATATCGGTATCTGCATTTGAATCTTCAGTGTACTCAAGGTCACACAATGCATTTTCGCCAATGATGCCAACTGACACTGCAGCTACATGACCTTTCATCGGGTTTTTCTTCAACTTACCATTGTTCAGTAAGTGCTGAATTGCGTCTGCCATTGCTACGCTAGCACCTGAAATCGCAGCAGTACGAGTACCGCCGTCAGCTTGAATCACATCACAGTCAACTGTAATCATGATTTCGCCTAGTACTTTAAGATCAACAACTGCACGTAAGCTACGCGCGATCAGACGTTGAATTTCCATCGTACGACCGCCTTGCTTACCACTAGCCGCTTCACGACGGTTACGAGTGTGAGTCGCACGTGGCAGCATACCGTATTCAGCCGTCACCCAACCTTTACCTTGGCCTTTTAACCAACGTGGTACATTTTCTTCCACAGACGCATTACACAGCACTTTGGTATTACCAAATTCAACGAGTACTGAACCTTCAGCATAAGCTGTGTAATTACGAGTAATTTTAATTGGACGAACTTGATCTACAGCGCGGTCATTGGGACGCATAGCATCTACCTTAATTGTCTATCCAAAGGAAATCAGTAACCAATTGGAAGGGGTGAGACGGATTTTATTGGGGCAGGATTATATAGGAATTACCGATGTAAAGCTATGGCATGGTTGGCACTCCCATCCCCTATTAGAGATTCTATGCTACTATTGCCGCGCGTTATTTTCAGAATGATAAAAGACAGGAAAATTCGATGATTTATAGTATGACTGCGTACGCGCGTAAAGAAGTTAAAGGCGATTGGGGCTCTGCAGTATGGGAGATTCGTAGTGTAAACCAACGCTACCTAGAAACTTACTTCCGTATGCCAGAGCAGTTCCGTGGCCTAGAACCAATCCTACGTGAGCGTTTCCGTAAGCGTTTAGCTCGTGGCAAAGTAGAGTGTAATCTGCGTTTTGAAGCAAACCCTGCGGCAAAAGGCGAGCTAAGCATTAACGAAGGTCTAGCTCAACAAGTGATCAATGCTGCAAACCAAGTCATGACGATGACGGGTGAAGACAGCCGTTTGAATCCGTTCCAAATCATGAACTGGCCTGGTGTGATGGAAACACCAGAGCAAGACATGGATGCCGTCAACAAAGATCTTCTTGAAGCATTCAATGATGCAATTGGTGAGTTCATTGATGCTCGTGCTCGTGAAGGCGACAACATGAAGGCATTAATCGTGCAACGCTTAGATGCGATTACTGAAGAAGTTGTAAAAGTGCGCGCACGTATGCCTGAAATCTTAGAATGGCAACGTGAACGTCTGCTTAATAAGTTTGAAGATGCAAAAGTTGAACTTGAAGGTTCTCGCGTTGAACAAGAACTTATCTTACTTGCACAAAAGTCTGACGTAGCTGAAGAGCTTGACCGTCTAGATTCACATGTAAAAGAAGCGAATATTGTTCTTAAGAAAGGCGGAGCTTGTGGCCGTAAGCTTGACTTCATGATGCAAGAGTTCAACCGAGAGTCAAACACGCTAGCATCTAAATCTATCAGCACAGACATTACAGCTTCTGGCGTAGAGCTAAAAGTTCTTATCGAGCAGATGCGCGAGCAGATCCAGAATATTGAGTAGACAATCAAACTCACCCACAAAGAACCAGGTAACATTAAAAACAAATAGTTAGCAACAACAAAACAATCAGACGCACTCATGGAGCATCTGTTAACATCAAATTAATGGTGACAAATCGGTGACAAATATTGAGTTCACATGATAGTGTAAACTCATTGTCACCACTTTGAGACTCCGCCATGCAAGATAATCAGCTCATAGCCTTAATGAAGAAAGGCAAACCTGCTCGACACCGTATATCTACAGGGCTCTACTTTCGAGTGGTAAGCCCAATGTCAGCTTTTTGGACTTTTCGTTACACCTTTCAAGGGAAAAGAAAAGAACATACGATTGCAAAGTATGGCGTCCCTCCTTTTGGGATAAAAATGACCGAAGCACAAAAAAAAGTCATTGATTTGAAGTTTGAAGTTGAGCAAGGGAACGACCCACAAGTAGAAAAAAGACGCCCAGATAGACTAGAGTTTGATAGCGTAGATCAACTTGCGGAAGATTGGTTATCAATCAAAAAAAAGAGAATCAAGAATCCACAGATTCCAGAAAGGGTTTACCGTAAAGACATAGCGCCATACATCGGTAATATGGCAGTATGTAAGGTGGAACCTCGCGATATTGCTCAAATCATTAGGTCTATTAACGACGATGGGCGCCCTTCCATTTCAAATGACGCTTTAAGCTATCTAAATCAGCTCTTCAATCATGCTATTAAGATGGGTTTAGTACAATATAACCCTGCATCTGCGTTTGATATAAACGACGCTGGCGGTGAAGAAAAATCTCGGAAGCGGGTATTATCAATTAACGAAATTACATCGCTATTCCAAGCGATAAAGTCACACAATGATATTTTTGTTCGTGAAAATTACTTAGCATGTTGCTTGCTCTTACTTCTTGGAGTTAGAAAGGGAGAGCTAATAGCGGCGAAGTGGGATGAATTCGACTTTGATGAAAAACTATGGCACATCCCTGAAAATAGAACAAAAAATTCAATTCCAATATCAATCCCTATCCCTCCAGCTATTTGGGGCATTTTTTCAGAGCTGAAAATTAGAGCAGCCGATAGTGAGTATGTATTTCCAAAACGACGCTCATCGAAAAGGTTTGGTCATATCTCACCAGATACATTAAACGCAGCTCTCAACAAACTACTATCACAAGACGACGTTGAGATAAATCACTTCACAGTACATGACCTTCGACGTACATTCAGAACATTATTGGCGAGCTGTCAGGTTCCACCGCATGTCGCTGAAAGGTGCCTGAATCATAAGCTACCCAGAATTGAAGGAACTTATGATATACATGATTATTTAGAGCAACGAAGAGATGCTTATGAAATGCTTAGTTTGAAACTCAAACCCTTGATACTGGAATTTACTCAAACATAAATACACGTAAGCTAGGAGGAATTCCAATTTCACTGAAGAGATTTATTGTATTTCTTCTGGCTATATCAAGCACGTTGACCTTATTTTCAAACAAGCAAACATCAAACCAAATCTTTCGGTCTAGATGATATTCATGTTCGAAATATAAAATACCTGAACCAGCACAATGCTTTACACTAAAAATGGCTACTTCAGCTAATCGGCCAGCGTCTACCCCTACCCAATTTGAAACGTCATAAGGCAAGATTTTCATGAATCTTGCGTCAATGTAAGCTGAAATCAATAACAAAAACAACACTTCTTCATTTGTGTGATTCCAACCGTTGTAATCCTCAATATTAGGAAGAAACCTATCTATAATATTGAGATAATCATCCGGCTGTTGATTTATTAAAAACTTAGCATCACTCCAGGTCTGGATATCATCAGCTCTGGTGTACCCAGTTCTTTTAACAAACGCGACGACCCTCAGCTCTAACTCCTGTAAGGCCTCTCCTGCGCACTCAGACTTCAACACCGATATGAGGCCATATGGGCCATCTTCAAAAAGCCCGTCAAGCTCCGGAAATAGCGCCTCAACAATGTTTACTATATAGG